>JAVYNU010000007.1 GCA_038735125.1 Ignisphaera sp. | reverse complement strand
ACCAGGGAGAAACATACGCAAAGAAATTAAAGGACTACGGAGTACCCGTAATCTCAATAAGAATAAATGGTGTAGGACACAAGCTTGATGAGAGGCATGGAAGATTTGTCAACTTAATTGTAGCAACATACCTAAGAGAAATGTTCTCATCATAAAAGCATGTTGTCCAAGTTTGTTTACCAAATCATTTTTTTCACATATACCTCGCATCCAAGCCAAAGAGGTCTACACTTTGGATCAAAGCCATTTTAGAGTAGCTAGCGAAGAACTGTCTTAAATGCTAGCTGTTTTTACAGCGTCAATTACCTTTGAAATTCACGAGCTAAAGGCTGTTCCTACTTTTTAAAACATCATTCATATTACTGTAACTGTCTTTGCTAGGTTCCTAGGCTTATCTGGGTCCAGACCCTTTGCCACTGCTGTGTAGTATGCTATTAGCTGTAGGGGTATTATGTATGTGATTAGCCTTGTTTCTAGTGGTGCTCTAGGCATCTTGATTATTGTGTTACTGTATCTGGCCACACTACCATGTACCATGTTTTCAGGTGCTATTGTGGCTATCCATGCTTCTCTAGCCTTCATCTCCTCTATATTGCCCTCTATATACTCGTCTAAGAAGCCTATGTAGACAAATATGACTGGGAAGTCTTTTTCGACTAGCGCTATCGGGCCGTGCTTTGACTCTCCGGCTGGGTATGCCTCTGCATGTATATATGCTATCTCCTTCAGCTTCAGGGCCCCTTCCATAGCTAACGGGACGCCGAAGACCCTCCCCAAATAATATGCTGACTGCTTGTTCATTAGTTTTCTTGCCACAATCTTTGAAATGTCTTGGGTTGTACTAAGAATGCTTCCAGCGATTTCATAGCTCATCTTAATCCCTTGAATCATGGCCTTGGCATCAACATCTATAATCGATGTTCTTTCAGCTAACTTGGCTACTATATACAGCATTGTGAGTGCTTGTGATGTGAATGTCTTTGTTGCTGCAACAGCTATCTCTGGACTTGCCCTCATCGGTATTACATAGTCTGACTCTCTTGCTATTGTAGAAAACTGGTTGTTTACAATAGCTATTGTCTTAGCCCCTTTTTCTCTAGCCTCTCTCAAAGCGAGTAGAGTATCTATTGTCTCTCCAGACTGGCTAACACCAATAACCACATCGCCCCATTTAACAGCTCTGGAAATAACCCTAAACTCTGATGATATGAGAGCCTCTGCCTCTATCCCAAGAAACCTCTTGAATGATATTGCCCCTAACAATGATGCGTGATAGGATGTCCCTGCAGCGACTATGTATATTCTTCTAGCGTTTTCAAGCTCCCTCAAAATGTCTGATAAATCTTG
This sequence comes from Ignisphaera sp., assembly GCA_038735125.1. Classification (NCBI taxonomy): domain Archaea; kingdom Thermoproteati; phylum Thermoproteota; class Thermoprotei; order Desulfurococcales; family Desulfurococcaceae; genus Ignisphaera; species Ignisphaera sp. The sequence goes on along the minus strand of JAVYNU010000007.1, from coordinate 95,326 downwards.
TGTCTGAAGGGATGAAAATGTCTGTGCAAGGGCGTAGGGCTGCTCCATAATCTCTTTAAGCATATAATGAGGGTACTCACCTTTGTCAACATCTTGTATAGATGCATCGATGTTGCTAATCCTGCTGGAAATGTCTATGACCGTTCCATCAATAGATTCGATGTGTACGGATTCCGGGGATATGTACCCCACCTCACCATCCTTCAGAACTATAACACTTTTCGCGTACTTGATGAATGCTGTTAGATCGCTTGAGACAAACTTTACCCCTTCACCAATGCCTATCAATAGTGGGGAGACGTTTCGAGCAAAAAATATCTTGTCTGGTTCGCTAGAATCTATGGCGACTATAGCATAGGATCCTCTAAGCATTGAAACAGCCTTTTTAAAAGCTTCAAAAGGTTTCATACCAGCCTTTTTGAAATACTCAATCAGATGGGCAATAACCTCGCTATCAGTCTCACTTGAGAAGACATGGCCCTCTATAGATAGAAGCCTCTTCAAATCAATGTAGTTCTCTATAATGCCGTTGTGAGCAATAGCAATGCCTTTTTCACAATCAGTATGGGGATGTGCGTTAATCTTCGAGGGCCTTCCATGTGTAGCCCATCTGGTGTGACCAATAGCGACATTGGCCTCGACTGACTGTAGCTCTGGATAGCTAAAAAGCTTGTCAACAGTGCCAACATCTTTCACAACAACTATACCATTCTTGGTTAAAGCAGCGATACCTGCAGAGTCGTACCCCCTATACTCAAGTTTCTTTAAACCTTGCTTAAGAATCTCAATACAACTAAGAGAAGCATTATCACCTTTCTTTACAAATCCTATTATTCCACACAAACCAGGTCTCCCAGGACATCAAATGAATTTAGCGTAGCCCCTATCTTATTGGCGAGCACTGCTTAATATGCTATTCATGTCTATAAATTCAGTTTCTTTTTCTTAGGGTAGCCACAATAAACACACCTAAAATCACAGCTACTGTGGATGTAACAGCTAATACAGATTCGAGATTGTTTTGGCTTTTAGGCGATACTGTTTTTGTGTATGTACACCATTGCGTAATAGTGACGGTGGCTGTCGATGATGGTAAAGTTTCTGTAAATGTTTGATAAACCACTTCCCTCACAATGCTTGTTACGCTACTTGTTGTTGTTAATATAACTGTTTTTGTTTCAAAGCCACTGTTTTGTGTTATGGTAAAGTTCATTTGCATGGTCATAGTGGTTGTTGCTAAGCTCGAGATGGTACTGCTTTGAATAAAGGTTATGGTCTCTGGTGGTATGGTTTTAACAACTGTAATAGTATATGAATTAACTGTCGTTACTGTATTCTCAAGGATCCTCGTTGTCGTTAGTGTTAATCTTTGTGTCACGGTGTTATATCTTATTTGAATCAAAAGTCTGGATGAGTATATCCCCCAGCCACTGTCCCCTGATTGGCAAAGACTTGCAGCAAAATAAAGGTTGTTTTCATCGAAAGCGACATTCCCCAGCATGAGGTATTGGTTGCAGTATGTTGATTCATTTATTGTATATGAGTAGACCTGATTAAGATTAGAATCAAGCACCGTTATAGAAACCTTTGAATCTGTTTGAATGACATACAGAGCTCCCCACGCCCACATCACCTTCTGTCCATAATACCTATTCACTGTTGCCACGATGTTATTGTTTTTATCAAGTTTTATCAATCCAATGAATTTGTTCCCCATAGAGCCATATACAGATATATACTTATTTCCATACTCATCAAAATCTATCGATAATGCAGAGCCAAGTATTTCGTTATTCAATACTTTTACAGGTTCTCTAAAAGAGAGGTTTGCATCTACATATGCTACCGATGCATACATACCTCCCTCCAAACCAACAATCCAAAGCATATTGCTAGCTCTATCAAATTTTATCTGGTAGATATAATCATCGGATAGAGAGGGTTTATAGAGAACAAGCTTTACCAAGTCAAGATTCTGAGTAAGCTTTGCTATAAACCATCCCCTATCAATATTCTTTTGATAGAAACCCCCAACATAGATATAAATACCATCTGTTGTAATAGATGTGGCAAAGCCTGTGATATTCATCTTAAAATACTTCAAAATATTTAGGTCTTGGTCAAGAGCAATAACAACAATCTTTCCAAAGTCTGTTGCACTTGGAAACACCAATGCACCTTCAATTCCTATAACATATATTGTGTTATTCAATGCAAGACAATCGAATAGAACATCATCTCTTACTGTAGGGTTATACTGCCAAACCTTGACAAGAGCACCATTATCCTTTAATCTCTTTTCAACTCTATAACCATAGTTTATCTTAGTCGCATCATATCCAACCACATAGATGTATTTTCCTAGTGTACATACAGAAAATGGCCTTTCATCTGTCGGAGAAGGATTTTCATAAACAAACCAATTGATGTATAACCCACTTTGAGATGAACCTTGGTTAACGTATAAAGTAGATAGAGCAATCAATGCTATTACTAGTAAAAAAATATGCTTTGTTTTGAGCATAATCAAACTCCTTTAATAGAATTACTTACCCAAATATATAAAGCTTTATAAAGTGTCTAATCTAATAACTGTAACTAGAGTTACATGTAACTGGTGTTACATATGAGTGAAGAGTTTAGAAAAAGACTCGAGAAAGTGATAAAGGATTTTGAAGAAGAGTTCAAAGAGCTTGTAAATAATATTGAGGACTTGCTTAACAAGGGAGAGGTTAGAGAGGCATACAAGCTCTGGAAAGAAAGATCCAGAGAAATCATAATGAAGCTTAGAGACTCTCTAGAGGATCTCGAGGAACTGAGCAGGAACATTGATGAGGAAAATCTTGATGCTATTCTAAACGACTTTAAAGAGACTATAAACAATGTTGTTGATAGTGTTTCAAAGCGTTTAAATGAATTGTTTAAGAGGGTTAGAGGCCTTGGCACAAGTATATTCATATCTATTCCAAGTTTTGGGGAAAAGCCAAGCGTTTTTATCAGATCTTTTGGCGATGTTATAAAATCTCTTGATAGTGTTTTTAGAGAGGTTGATGAGGCTATTGAAGAGGGTTTGAAGAGTATTTCTAGGAGGGTTACAGAGGTTGTGTCTACAAGGATTGGTAAGAGAGAGCTTGAGATTATTGATAAGCTTGTTGATATAGGTATTTTTAGGAGTAGAAGCGAGGCTGTTGCCTACTTTGTTAGACGTGGTATTGAGGCTAGTAAGGATCTCATTGATAAGGCTTTGGAGCATGCTAAGAAGATTAAAGAACTCCAGGAGTCTATTAAGAAAGAATTTCGGGATCTTGGAGAAGAGGATAAAAAGAGTTAGATCCTCCTTTTAAGCTGATTATACAGACCGACAACAGCTACTACAATAGCTATCAAAAAAGCTATGGTACTTTGTAGCCCGAGAACAGCAAGACTCTTGTATATCAATGCTGAGCCTGTTGCAGCAAATAATAGTGCAAGAAAATATTTGCTCAGAATATATATTAGGACAGAGAATATTATTGTCAGTATAATCAGCAATACCAATTCTTTGCTCTTTGCAACATCTCTAACTAGGATAGATGCAATGACATATCCAAATACTATCGATAGCGAGGCTCTGAATAGAATGAATCCTAGTATAAAGCCCACTACAATGGCAAGCAACATGAATATTATTGAGAGAGCTATACTTGCAAACGCTTTGAATGTGTAAACATATGTTAGATAGCCTAGAATAGATGCAAATGTTATAGATGCTATGAATCTTGATAGTTGAAGCCCCCAAAAACAAAGCACTATGCCAACGACTGTAGCGATAGTGTATGCAGGTACATCAACTCCTGTAAAATACTGTGGCATTTAACAACCCTCCAAGGCATAAGTTTCGAATCTTTTAGTTTTAAGCTTATAAGCAAACCACACATACTTTTATTTTGACTGGTGTCTATAATTGATTTGAAGAGCACCAAAATAGCTTTTCTATCAAATATAGCTATACTCGCTCTAAAAACAGTTGCATCAATATCAACAGGATCTACAGCTGTCTTTGTAGAGCTTCTGAGAAGCTTTGGAGATCTGATTAACAGTGGTCTTGCCTTTACAGGGAATAGAATTGCCTTTGGCAAAGAAGAGTCTTTTGATCCATTTGGCAAGAGGATGTATATCTATGTATTTGGATTTGCAATAGGTCTTCTAGCACTAGCCTCTATAGCTGTCATAGGCTTTATCGAGAGCTTGCATGCATTTCTCCACCCATCAAGAATTGAAAATACTCAGCTAGGTCTTCTTCTAATGTTTGTATCAATGGCTATAGATCTTTCAGTAGCTTTCTTAGCGGCGAGAGATAGCAGCAGGTTTGTCTATGAGAGGGGGTATAAAAATCCTCTTCTAAGCTATATAATAGCTGAGAACATATATGATGTGGTTGGAGAGGGTATAGCCATAGCCTCTCTAGCACTTTCAAACAGGTTTGCATATGTTGATGGTATCTCATCTCTTGTGCTCAACGTTCTGCTTGTTGCATATCTAGTCAAAATGATTGCTGAGAATATAAATGTCTTGGTGTATAGATCCGCCCCCTCACATGTCATTGCTAGAGCTGTGAAAATAGCTTTGTCTAATCCAGCTGTGAGAGATGTTAACTCTGTGAAGACGCTTGTTCTAGAGCCAAACAGATACGCCATCTTCATGGATGTTGAGCTTGACCCCAGCCTCAGTATGGAGGATGTTGACCAGGTTATAGAGGATATAAAAAATGATATAGCGAGGCATCTAAACAGCTTTGTGTATATACATATAGAGCCTAGAAAGCCGGACAAGGATTTGAATACGCATAAAAAGATTCTAAGGCTTTTGTCCAAGAGAAGATGATTCCTCAACACATTTTCTGGCCCCACCATATTTTTTCAGAAACGCCTTTTCAGCATCTACCCCAAGAAGATTAGCTACACTCAGCGTCCATGCTATAACGTCTGCCAGCTCCTCCTCGATATTGTCTCTATCCCCACTCAAAATAGCGTCCGCCAATTCGCCAACCTCTTCAACAAGCCATGTGAATGTTGCGTATAGCCCCCTTCTACTATCTCTCTCAAAATACTCCTCTCTAATGTATTCCTGCATGCATCGTAGTTTCAATGGATGCACCTCTATAAAACACTGTATACAATAAGATGTGGTAAACTTAATAAAGGCGCTATCTAAATACCCTAGAATCTAGTGTATATGAAGGTGGTTGGCATGGCCTTGAAAGGCAAGGTACTGTATATTATAAGCGTTATCGCAGTTATGCTACTAGTCATATCTCTCATAGGCATCATAATATCTATTGTGTATCCATCTGCGGTACCCCTCTACGGGCTCCCACCATTCTATTGGAGCTGGCTTCTAGTAGATCTCCTAGCATATATAGTCTCGATAGCCGTTCTAATCTTGGCTGGGGCATCCCTTGAGAGAATGGTTAGGAACAGGATTCCTGCTGGGTTGGAGCACCTCAAAAGCTCTATGCTAGCAACATCAGCAGGTGTTATAGCGGCCACGATGCTTGTTGTAACAGCTATAGCATATCTAATTGGGTATCAAGCAACGCTAGCTATAGCCTCTTTCGCCCTGGCCTTCGCCATCATACCATCCTTTATATCGTGGCTCATATCACCAGCCTTGATAAACATTTCCTATGGCTGTAAACACGATCCAGAGCTCCAAAAAATTGTTGATAGGGTTGCTATGAGGGCTGGCATAGACCCTCCAAAGGCTATGGTAGCCGACATAGCTATTCCAAATGCATTTGCATATTCATCCCCGTTGATGGGCAGGTATGTAGCGATTACAAGAGGGCTTCTAAACACTGTGAAAAGTTCTGATGAGCTAGAGGCTGTTATTGGGCATGAGCTTGGGCACCACAAGCACAGAGATAACAGCATTATGCTGATATTTGGAATGTTCCCATCGTTTATATACTTCCTTGGCAGATTCCTAATGTTCGCAGGCATAACAACGGGTATGTATAGAGATGGTGGCTCTGAGAATAGGAGAAGCCAGTCAGGAGGGTTCCTACTGGTCTTGATAGGGATAGCACTTATCATTGTCAGCGTCATTATACAAATTATTGTGTTGGCGCTATCCAGAATGAGGGAATACTATGCAGATGTTCACGGCGCCAAAGTGACATCTCCAAATGCTATGATCTCGGCACTCCAATCTTTAGATAGATACTATAGTGTGAATAAAAGAGCTTTTACAAGACTTGAGGGTAGCAAGATTAAAGCATTATTTATTTATGCATTTGCAGAGCCTTTCATAGGACTTGAAGAGATTTTGGCAACTCATCCACCGATATACAAGAGAATAGCATTTCTAAAGACGCTCACATATATGGAACTTCAAGAAGCTTAAACAAAATTATTTTTTAATTATTTTTAATGATGAGAAAGGTGAGCTGGTGGACAGAATGACCGTAGGATGGCTGGCTGAATACACAATTATCTTAAAGCCCATTGGTATTATAAGACATGGCTATCCAGATGAATTTGTCTCAAAATCTGAGAAAGGTGTGGATGCTGTTATAGAGATTCTTCCCGATTATGTAGATGGGCTGAAGGGCCTAGATGAATACTCGCATATTATAGTGGTGGCATATCTCCACAAGGTGAGAGAGGATCAAAGAAAGGTGTTGTTGGTTAAGCAAAGAGGGTTTGCAAGAAGATTTGGTGCGCCTCTAGACAACCTGCCAACAGTTGGTGTATTTGCATCGAATTCTCCGCATAGACCCAATCCAATAGCCATTTCAATCCCAAGGCTTATTAGAATCGATGGGAATAAGATATTTGTGGAGGGAATAGATTTGTATAATGATACCCCCGTTATAGACATAAAGCCGTACACCCCTGACAAACACGTCGATAATTTTTCTATTCCTAAATGGATGAAGGATATAATTGATCAGAAAACCCATATGCAATCATAAATAGTTTTTATTTCTCTACCACAACCAAACTGTGATGACTATTCCACGAGCTGATGCATGATGACTGTTGACGCATCTGAAAATAGCTTCTCTACATTTAAGGCTATAGCTATTGTTGTTGGTAAGCTCTACAGGTGGGTAGAGTTCTATGCTTCAAAGAGATTCAGAGGTTTTATGATGACAAACAAAGTTGTTTTGTTCAATGATGTCAATACTGCAAGGAGCTTTGCTATGGTTGTTGAGAGAAGAGGTGGGGATATACTGTTGCTGGGGATAGGAGACAAGCTAAAAGCATTTATAGCTAAATGTGAAAACTCTGAGAAGGTGTATACAGATCTTCTTGTTAGAATCTTTAAGAGAAAGGGGCTAGCAATACCAAACACTGTGTGGAGCTCAACACCAGTTGCAATATTCACCAGAGATGTGTGGGGCGAGTTCGAAAGATATGAGATTGGCTCTGTTAAAATTTATTGTAGAGAGATGCACATATTTGATGTAGAGCCAGTTAGATTGAAAGATGGTAAGTACATTACTAATCTATGCAATGTCTACAGATTAGACAAAAGGTTTTTAGAGGCTATCAGAAAAAGCGGGACCTCTATCAGCGATTTTGAAACTGTGGTAGATGTTATTAGTAAAACAGTTTTTAGTTTTAGAAGCTAGAATTGCTACAGGTTTTGTTTTTATGAGGGCAATGGTGCTCTATAAGCCGGGGCCCATAGATGAAAACCCCCTTGTGTATACAGATGTTGAGACTCCAAAGCCTGGAGAAGATGAGGTATTGATTAAGATTTCCAAATGTGGTGTTTGTAGAACTGATCTCCATATTGTCGAGGGTGAGCTGCCCCCTAAAAAGCTTCCCGTTATACCAGGTCACCAAGTTGTTGGATACGTTGTTGAGGTTGGCGAGAGGGTTTCCAACGTCTCGAAAGGTGATAGGGTTGGCGTTCCATGGCTTTATAGAGCATGTGGTGTTTGCAGGTATTGTAGAAGGGGTTTGGAGAACCTCTGCGACAGTGCTTTATTCACTGGATACTCTGTTGATGGCGGGTATGCAGAGTATATGGTTGCTCCAGCAGATTTTGTACATGTTATACCAAGTGGCTTAGAGGATGAACATGCTGCGCCACTTATGTGTGCAGGGTCTATCGGATATAGATCACTGAGGCTCACAGGTCTTCTTGACCGTGGAGAAGGTGTTCTGGGCCTCTTCGGCTATGGCGCTGCCGCCCATCTTGTTCTCCAAATGGCTAAGAAAGTGGGTCTAACAGTATATGTGTTTACAAGCTCCCCATGGAAAATATCCAAAGCTGTGGAAAACGGTGCTGACTGGGCAGGAAAAACAGAGGAGACTCCTCCAAGACCACTCGATGCAGCTATTGTCTATGCACCAGTCTCATCGGTGTTCATAGAGGCTTTGAAAAAAGTGGATAAGGGTGGCAGGGTTGTTTTGGCTGAGATATATATGAGCGACATTGAGAAGCTTCCATATAGTCTACTGTGGCATGAGAGAGAGGTGAAGAGTGTTGCAAATGTTACTAGAAGAGATGTTAGAGAAGCACTTCAAATAGCATCGAAATACGGTGTGAAGCCTACTGTGAAGCTCTATAGGCTTAGAGAAGCTAACGAAGCTCTAAAAGAGCTTAAATATAGAAGCCCACTGGGCCAGCTTGTACTCGACATCCAGTAGACTACAAGATTTTTACCCACATTATTTTCACAAAGCAAAACAATATCAGCTGACAAGCAAATGCAGAGATTTGGAGGGGCCAGGATTTGAGCTACATAATAACCCATACAGATGCCGATGGTGTGGCAGCAGCAGCTCTCTACACATATCTTGTTGGCGACAACCACAAAGTTGTTTTTGTTGAGCCGTACAACCTCAAAAAAGCTTTGTATAGAGTCTACAAGAAGAGGCCAAAGCATGTGGCAATATTTGATATTGGTCCAAACACAGATACCATAGATTTTGTTGTTGGTGTCATCGAGCTTCTACGCAACAAAGACGCTGAAATTGTTTGGTTTGATCACCATGTGTGGGAAGATGATTGGATCAAGAGAATTGGGGATGCTGGTGCAAAGCTATTCATAGACAGATCAACTTGTGCAACAGGTGTTGTCGCAAGATATGCCACGCCCACTAGACTAGTAGACCAGGCATTCGTCAAAGGGCTTGTAGACGCTGTGTGCGGAGCCGACCTCTGGAGATTCGACCACAGATTATCACCATTTTTTATGAGGCTAATCAGAAGAAGAGACCCAGATGCATGGAGACAATATGTGTATGAAACACTTTCGAAAGGGGTTATATGGACAGAGGAGTTCGAGGAGAAGGTGATCGAGCGTTTTGAAGAAGAGGTTAAAGAGCTTAGCAAAAAACCTTCTATGAGAGTCTTCGAGAAAAATGGAATCAAAGTTGCTATCATACTCAAAAACCAGAAGGTTGAGAACAGCATTTTAGCTTCAAGAGCTATGAGCATAGCAGATGCCGACATAGCCATAGTTGTTGATAGAAGCGGTAAAATAAGCTTGAGGAGCAGAGGCTTCGACGTTAGAAAAATAGCTGTGGCCCTTGGAGGCGGGGGCCATAAAACGGCTGCTGGAGCCAAAATGGATATCCCAATACACATAAAGATTCTTAGTATACTAGATGACGATACTATATTGAAATACGTTGAAAACCTTATTAAAAAGCATATCTAGAAGGTGTGCTGATTTATTTTAGGGATCGCAATTTATAGATCTAGCTGGTTTCGGATTTTTCTGTTAATGGATGTGATATTCCTAGCACATCCCTTACTCTTATGCATACATTACACATGTCCAGCTCCTCTCCTTTGATTAGTTTAGTTGAAAGCTCGTCTACCAGCGAAGACATTTGTGCGTTTTTCAATATTTTTTCTAATCTTGGTATTCTTCTCTTTCCGTTTATGATGTAGTTGAGAAGTGGTTGCGGAACACCTGTCATCTTTGATGCTTGGAATTGGGATATGTTGTATTTTTTGACAAGGTTTAGAGCTATTGCAATTCTTAGAGTTGTTGAGTATTTCTTTATGAATTCTTCGCAAAAAGACTTTTTAATCATTTTCATCAACTCGTTTTACTGTTTCCATGCACTCATTTTTCTAAGTCTTTCAACAGCTTTTGGTATGACCTCTAATGCGTAATCTACATCCTCTTCTCTGTGGTAGTGTGATACCTTGAACAGTATACTCCCGTGTGCCTCCTCATGCTTTCTTCCAATAGCTAGTAGAACGTGACTTGGCTCTAAGACTCTACTTGAACATGCACTTCCGCTAGATACATAGACTCCGCGTAGGCTTAGCTCAACTGTTAGAGCTTCTCCCTCTATGTACAGAAAGCTTATGTTGGCGTTGTTAGCAACTCTATACTCGTTTATAGGTCCGTTGACTATTGTATGGGGTACAGACGATATTATTCCCTTTATAAGCTTGTCTCTAAGTTTTTTAACATATTCAACTCTATAATTGAAGTTGCTAAACATTATCTCAACGGCTTTCTTAAAACCTGCTATAAGCGGAACATTTTCAACGCCAGGCCAGTTCTTCTCAACACTTAGCTGACCTTTTATAGGGGACTCAACCTCTACTCCTTTTCTAATGTACAATGCTCCTACTCCTCTAGGTCCATGAATCTTGTGGCTACTGATTGTAAGCATATCCACCCCAAGTTTATTAACGTCTATTGGTATCCACCCATAGGCATCAGCGGCATCTGTGTGGAAAACAATATCGGGGTTGACACTTTTCGCTATATCGATTAGCTCTTTCAGTCTTTGTATAGTTCCAATCTCATGATTAACCATTTGAATACTGACAAAAACAGTCTCCTTATCTACATACAATTTGAATAGCTCTGGATCAACAAAGCCCTCGCTGTCTACAGGCACTAAAACTGTTTTGAATCCAAATAGCTCTGAAGCGAATTGAGCTGGAAATATAACGCTTAGATGCTCAATTGCAGATACAACAACCTTACCCTTTCTACCCCTATTCTTCAGAAGATAGCCCAGTATGGCTAAGTTATTTGCCTCTGTACCGCTATGTGTAAATACTATCTCGTCTGGATCTGAAGCGCCTATAGTCTTGGCCAACAACTCCTTAGCTTCATATACAACCTCAAGAGCTTCCCAACCAGGTTTGTGTGTTATTGATGGATGTCCATAGCCAATTCTATTAAAATATGGTATCATAGCCTCAACAACTTCTTGCGGCACAAAACCACTGTTCTCCAAATCAAAGTAGACCTCTTTAGAGGGGCTTCCATGGGACTTCAAGAGCTCTCTAACTTTTTGAGCTATAGACATCATCTCTTCCCACATCTACTGGCTAGAACAGACATTGATCTATTGTCTAAAGGACTCTCCTCTTCAACACAATAGCCATGTTTAGACAGAAAGAACTTTATGGCGTTTACAGGAATGTCATCAACATTGAAAATGAGTTTGAATTTTTCAACACCTTCTCTCTCCAGATCCTTAAGGGTGTTGGCTAAGACTATAACTGGATGCGATGTGCATGATGTTGGGATGTATCTCAAATCGATTTCTCTCATCGGCTTTCACCGCTCAAGGCCTTCATCGCTTTATAGTATCTCTCCATCATCTCCTCTTCCTCTAAAACCTGCCTCTCCTCAGCAGTCAAATCCTTTGGAAGCCACGGTGGGTTATAGCCAAGCTGTTTATAGTAAGCTCTTATACCTCTTTTCAAAGCGCCTACAGCAAGAATGCTGCAGTGATATTTTATTGGTGGAAGGCCTCCGAGCTCATCAGATATTTGCTTCCACGATATTTTCCAAGCATCCTCAACCTTTTTCCCTATAATCATTTCAGTTAAAATACTAGCAGCAGCGATGTTTGCTGCACATCCATAGCTTTCAAAAGAGGCCTTCTCGATATAGTCACCATCATCTCTATGAACAATTTTTAGATAGAGCCTTATCATATCTCCGCATGCAGGGCTACCAGCCATTTCAACAACATTAGCATCTTCTAGTGGCCCAAGATTTCTCGGATTTCTGAATATTTCTAGCACTTTTGGGCTATATGGCAAGGGTATTCTGCTACTCAATCTAAACACCAATAACATATTTATACAAATAGAAATATAAAGCTTGTCTATGTGAAGACAGCCCCAAGGCCTATACCAAAACCTTTGTTTCGCTTTTTAAGCCGAAAAGCTTTTTATTCCTGGCCCATTAACATTGTTATTGGTGATCAAAATTTGTGTATCTAGAAGATATTGGTAAAGTGGTTTGCAGCGATAGACTAGAGCTCGAAGAGTTTATAGCTATTGTAAGCGAGATTCTTAGAAAGGGTGGTGTCGACAAAACAGTAGCCATTGATGTAGATAGTGGAAGGGTTGTTGAAAATGCTAAGCTATGCGCTGCTTTAAAGAAACTGGGGGTTAAATACATATCTGTATCACGTGGCTCTGCAGAAAACACGTTTGTCCCTCTTGAAAGGCTGGGCTTTTTCGATGAAATTAATCCGAGTAGGTACAGAGTTTTTGCTGATACTGAAGAGCTTTTGTATAGAAATTGGCCAACACCTTTGGTAAGGTTGCCAAGATCTTCCGTTGACGGCAGGATTGTGTGGGCTAAGCTGGAAGGCTTTAACCCTTGGAGTATGAGTGTTAAGGATAGGATTGGATGGTATATGTATAGAAAGGCTGCTGAGAGACTTGGCAGTTTTCAGCTAGGTCTTTTGGTGGAGTCCACATCAACAAATACAGGGCTTGCTATAGCTGCTATGTCTAATATCCACAACTCTAAGCTTAGAGCATATATACCCTCAACAGTTTCTCTAACGGGAGAACTTCTTCTAAAAATCTTTGGTGCAGAAGTTGTTAGATCACCAAAACCGTTGACAGTAGATCTCATAGACGAAGTCGAGGCTGTCGCAAAAACTGAGGGTGCTATACACCTAAACCAGTTTTACAACGATGCAAACTTCGAGGTTCACTTAAGGTATACAGCTAAAGAGCTTGAGATTCAAATAAGAGAGGCTGGGATAAAGCCCAAGGCCATAATAGGGGGCTTAGGCACATCTGGACACATGTCAGCCATAGCCCTATACTTCAAAAACAGATTCAGCGGGGTTAAGGTCTATGGTGTTGTACCTGCAGAGGGGACTGCCATCCAAGGCATTAGAAGAATTGAAAGCGGTATGAAGTGGGTACACCATGTGGAAATAGATGGTGTAATAGATATTAAACCTGACGAGGCTGCCAAGGGCGTTATAGAAGTTGCTAGAAGAGATGGAATATTGATAGGGCTGAGTAGTGGGGCTGTATACATGGCCTATAGAAAACTTGTAGAAAGGGGGGCTCTTGATGAAGGTGACTACATCCTCATATTCCCAGACCACGGCTTTAAGTATGTAGAGCAGTTATCTAGATATATAAGCTAGTCTTGGGAAGGCCATGCCAATGGATTTAGATATAGACACATTGCCCTTTCTAATCAGAGCCTTTGGCAAAGATAAACTATCTCATTTTAATCCATACAAAGATAGTTTAAGGGTATACGACATACCCATAGAAATGCTTAGACCACATGAAGATGTTTATAGCGATTTAGTTGAGCTTATTGCAAAAGAGATGAAAGTTAGTCGATATTTGAAGTACCCGATAATAGTCGATGTAAGGACTCTAACTATTCTTGATGGGCACCACAGAGTAGAAGCCCTTAAGAAAATTGGTGTGAAATGTGCAGCAACATTTCTTGTAGATTATCTACAAAAATTATCTACAAAACTATGTGGATGTATATTCACTTAGAAAGGATATACACACATCAAAACGTAGCATCATAGAAATGGCGCATATCAGAAAGAGTGTGTACCCACCTAAAACAACTAGGCATGTATACTATGGACTAAGCATACCAACCGTATATAGACCGATAAAAGATCTGTATATATGTACCCAAAGCATTGTATAGTTTTAATGAATCTATCTAGCAGAGATATTTAAAGCAGAGACCTTTAAACAGAATTATCTTCACATGTCCATTACCATAGCTTTAGCTGTTGAGAAGTTCAGTAACAATCTCCTCTAAATTATATTTTTTAGTCATTTCCATGATATCTCTATAGGTGTTGTCTATTATATCATCGACTTTGTAGCCCAGTCTCTTATACTCTAACCCTATTAGATATGTGGCTATATAATTGCATAGCTTAGCTACTTTAGATTCAAAGTCTTTTTGCTCTAAATACTCTCTAAACATCTTCTTAACCAATGGATTATCAACATTCTCTTCAATTAAATCTAACTCCAACTCCTTCTTCACAGCACCAACACGAAGAGAAACCACCTTAGCAATATCGCCAGTAAAAGCCTCGCTAACATCGTGTAGAAGAGAGTATAGAACAAGCTTGCCTATGTTAACGCCCTCAATTTTACTGCCAATCTCTATGCATATATATGCTGTTAGAAAACTGTGGTTAGCAACAGACTCGGCAATACCACTGGGAACACCCCTTAGCATCCAACCACTTCTAACCAATGATATTAAAGCTCTTGCAATTTGCACCAAATTACTCTTAGCCATAGAGCCACCCAAACTCAAAATAGCTATACAAGTGTTTTTAATGTAACGCTTGCGACATGTCTGTAGATTCTAAAACAAATTTAGATGGGTTTTGAACTATGAAAGTTGGATAAAAAGGAAATTGGAATTCGTAAAAGGATTAGCGTTGTGACAAGCCCCTTTCTCTCTGCAGTCTATACTCTTGATAGAGAAGAAGCATTAGATATATAGATATGAATATTATGAATATTGCATATGCAGCAATCCAGCCAACCGCACCTGGCATAAAGATTCTTGGGTATGTAACTAAGCGCTTGCTAATAATATTGACAAACATTGGATATGCTAAAACTGTTGATATCAATCCTATCAGTGCTTTCAAATGGCCTTCGCCTATACGCCATAGAATTCCCGATGCACAACCACCAACCATAATAGCTCCAAATATAAATATGGCTCCTCCAATCACATTAGTTATATAAACAGGTGAGACAAGTATCCATATATCAGCCAAACCCATGTATTTTAGTGCAA
The DNA here is from genome assembly GCA_038735125.1 of Ignisphaera sp. Lineage (NCBI taxonomy): Archaea > Thermoproteati > Thermoproteota > Thermoprotei > Desulfurococcales > Desulfurococcaceae > Ignisphaera > Ignisphaera sp. The sequence goes on along the minus strand of JAVYNU010000007.1, from coordinate 80,280 downwards.
AAACACCCGTAGCCCCTACAAGCATTGCTACAGCAATTCCCTTATGAATGTTGATTGCCCTTAGAGCCTCTGGGCCACCAAACAAATCCCTAAATGCTGTTGCAAAGCAGAATCTTGCTCTCTGTAGTATCATGCCCATGGTTACGCCTATTAGTAATCCACCAATCATATAGCTTTTCATATAGGCGTAGTAAATAGATGCTAAAATTATTATTGTTAGTGGTATAACCAACAATACGCCATATTGGCCAGCTTCACGCTTTCTCTCATAGCCGGAGCCTATCGAGAGATCAACTTTTGATTCTAGTCTAAATGTTTTCTCAGCTCTCCACAGCACATATCTTTGTCCTAGATAGCCACCTGCTAAGGCTCCTAATAGGAATGCATATCCATGTAGACTCCAAGATGTTATAGCAGATAAAAAGCCTCCCCAGTTGCATCCAAACGACATTGAAACTCCCAGAGCCATTAAAACACCCCCAACAATACTCTCAATAACTCCTAGTCTATCTACCCCCCGTAAACGGAATTCATTAGATAGTATAGCAGCTATCATAGCACCTAAAATAGCCCCTATATCGCCAGCACTTGTAGGGTCTAGAAGAGGCGAGGTCTTAGGCGTATCCGCTAGACTGCTCAAGCCTAGTAAGCTATATATGTGCTGCCCCCAGTTTAGAAACCCTGTATACACAGTAAAAGGCTTCTTAACCCATACATATGATACAACATTTATTAAACCTATTAAAATACCTGCTACCACAATAGGCCATCCATCTGATCCGAAAACCTTTCTAAAATAGTTGCTCTCCAAATACTTCTTAAAGCTGATAACGTCTTTAGTATTTGCCCTGTCATTTATAGTGTGATCGACCATTATATCACCTATAACACTGTTAATATAATAAGGATTGTTAATGTAAATTAAGAATATTGCTTTTAACACAATCCATCCAACTTTTTATGCATTCAAATTCGCAATACTTATATATTCATACATCTATAACATTGTTATAGGTGTTTTTACATTGAGATTTGCAAAGATTGGCGACAATAAGTATGTACTTGATGTCAGAGGGTTTGTATGTCCATATCCAGTCATATATACTAGAAAAGCTCTTTCACAGATCAATCCCGGCGATGTCTTAGAGGTTATAACTGATAATCCGCCATCTTGTGAGAACGTGCCAAAAGCTGTTGAAGCCGATGGTCATGAGGTACTAGGTGTTGAGAATATCGATAGAGGTGTTTGGAGAATAGTTGTTAAGAAGAAGAGGTAGGTGGCTTATGTTTGAAGAGATTATCAAGAGAGTTGAGTATTATAAGAAACTTGGCTTAAATCCGCTTGCGCTTGCAACTGGCTGTGCTGTTAAGGTTGATCTTCTAAGGGTTGTCTACCCTGCCTTAAAGACTATTAGGGATGAACTTAAAAACTCTAGGTTTTTCATAGCACCTAGAGAAGATGCCCTAGTTTTGCCTGGCTGTGCTGATGAGGTTCATAGGTCTATATACCCTCTTGGAGTTGATATCGATGTGGAGAATAGTTTGAAAAGACATAAAAAGCTTTATTCTGTTACTGTTGTCCAAGTGTATCAGAGATATGCAGATTCTCCAGAGGGATTCATCAACAGAGTTTTGCCTGTATACAGAGGGCTTGCCAAAAGCGGTTTAGAGATAGTAGTTGGAAAGGGACACTCAATTATAACTCCGTTTCCAGAAGACGAGTTTGCACTTTTTGATTTCATATCTCCATCAACTAAACTAGAGGGCTTTACAGCTATTAACAATGATACAATTCATATTATAGATCCATCTCAAGAGCCTGGAGACTTTAAGCAGGTTAGCGGAGCTTTGAGTAATGCACTTAACGACATATTCGTCTTAGGTGTGTACAAGGATCTAAGAATTGCACCGGTGGTAAATGCTCCTACAGAAGAACTTTTAGGAAAGCTATTAAAGAATGTAGACCTTTACTCAAAACAATATGGCATCAAAATAATCGATGTGATACAGCCAAAGAAGGGGAGGCTACTAATGGGAGCAACTGTTATTGGCTACACAGATAGAGCTCCGCCACTATTTGAAGATAAGGTCAAGAAGGGTATGAAGCTCATCATAACAAGGCCTATGGGAGAGCTAGCCCCACTGAACCTATACCTATCCTGTGTAATAGATGAGAGCCTTGTTAAAGACCTAGAGAAACAAGGCATAGATGTGAAATATATAGAGAAAATAAAAGATAGTGTTGTGGAACTCATATCTAAACCCAATATACATGCTGCAGAGGTTGTGTACAAATATCTGCCACCCAGTAAAGAGGAATACAAACCAGATGAACACATAGCAGTTACAACAGACGTCACAGGACCTGGTATTTTTGTTGTTAAAGAGCTTGCAGAGAGAACAAATAGTAAGATAAGACTATACTCAGTACCTCTCCTATACCCAGAGATATCGGAGATAGCAACAAAGCTGTATGTGATTCCAAATGCTACAAGTGGAACTAATGGGCCCTTCATAATTATCGCACCTAGCGAAATATCTGAGGATATAGTTAGGGATCTGAAGTCTCGGGGACTAGAACCAGCTGTAATAGGCGAGGTTGTAGATTTGGGTGAGCCGGAGGTCGAAGCACCGAAATCACTGGAAAAGTTTGTTGCTGATAAAAAGATTCTTTCACAATTTAAGTTGGTTTGAGGGTGAGGGAGATGCTCAAAGCATCTTCAATTACTATTTGTGGAGAAGTTAAAGGTGTTGGGTTTAGAAGATATATTTGGAGAATAGCAAAGATGCTTGGGTTAAGAGGTTTTATAATGAATATACCTAATAGCGACTGTGTTGAGATATATGTTGAAGGCATAGACAGTGAAATACGTGAACTGATAGACAGAGTACTCCAGAATAGGGTATACACCATTAATCGAGTTGATGTGGTAGAACACGAATATAAGGGGCTGTACACGGACTTCATGATCATTAAATGCGCTGGCGAGGAAGGGCTTTAAGCAAATGAAGGTGCTAGACTTTAGAGGCGAAGAGTGTCCGCAACCACTGGTCAAGACCATTAGAGAATTCTCCAAGGTGCGCAGAGGAGAGGAAATAGTTGTGCTAACAACATCAAAGCTCTGTGTCGATATGATTAGAGAATCTGTTGAGGCATTTGGCATTGGAACAATTGATGTAAATGAAAAAGATAAGTACTACGAAGTAAGGCTTAGAAAAACAGCGGAATTCTAAGATATTTCACTGTGCTTCACTGATCATTATGTCTATACATCAAAGCCGCATTTCCGTTGAATATGACTCCCTAATCTATATTTTGAGGTGCTTGGCTATGATATGCGATTTTAGTTATTTGGGTTGATCGGATATGAATAGGGGAATAGATGTTGCAGACTTTATTGAGAGATATTCGAGACAGATACTTGTTCTAGGAATCAAAAAGCAGCTTAAATTAGCCGAGTCCAGAATAGCCATCATCGGCTGCGGTGCTACAGGCAGTAGCGTGGCTGAAGTTCTTGCCAGGGCTGGTGCCGGTTTTATCAGAGTTGTTGATAGGGATGTTGTTGAGGTAAGCAATCTCCATAGAACACGTCTGTTTAGAGAAGAGGATGCTTTTGGGAGGGTGCCCAAGGCTATTGCATGTAGAAACCGTTTAAAGGAGATTAACAGTGGTGTTGAGGTTGAGGCTATTGTAGATGATGTTGATGCTGATAATATCCAGAATTTTATCAGAGATGTAGATCTCGTTATAGATGGCACTGACAATATGGATACTAGGTACCTGATAAACGAAGCGTGTGTGAATCTTGGCAAACCCTGGGTTATGATTGGTGTTGAGAGATGGTATGGAAATGTAAAGCTTGTTGTGCCAGAGAAAACAGCTTGTCTAAAGTGCTTTATTCCAAGAGCTAGAGCGAGAGAAAATGCATGTGAAATTTTTGGTGTGACGCCAATAGCTGTAGATTTAACAGTATCAGTGGCACTATCTATCGCAATAAAATATTTGACCGAGGGTTATGTGGATGAGCACCTATATGTGGTCGATGCATATAGTGCAGCAATTGAAAGAGCTTATGTAAGGAGAAATAGTTCTTGTCCTACATGTGTTTACAAGCGATTTGATTACCTATTCAAAGGAGGCAAAAATGTAAAGCCTATGTGTGGGGCAAGAGCAGTTAAAATAGTATCTGAAAGCCGTGCAGAGCTAGATTTAGAAAAGCTGACAAAATCCAATCTTATTAAGAATCTGAGGATATATGATGGTGCTGTGGCTTATGGTGTGGTAAGCGGCTTCGAGGTAATGATATTACGTAATGGAAAAGTATTTGTAAAGGGAACAACAGACGCGGACCAAGCTCTAAAGCTGTACAAAGAAATAATAGATAGCATCAAATGATTTTCGCTTGAAGAGTTTTATTGAGATAACTACGATGTATTGCTTTCATAGGATTTCTCTGTCACATTCTATGGAATTCATATGGTTACTGCACCTTGGATATAGTCCCACACCACCTTTGGCATTACCCTACCCATCCACATCAAGTCTTGCTTCAATGTTATGGTGCCTATCACCACAGGTTCTAAACTTATGCTCTTCAACACATCTAGAACCTCTTCTTCGTATCCTGGTTTCACTATTAAGAGAGGTATGTACTCTTCGTTGGACGCCAAAACAGCTAGTTGCAGGTCTAAACCCACCCTCTTGACGTATTCAATTGCTAGTGGGTGCAAAATTCTAGAGGGGCTCTCCTGTATGTATACACCCGTCCCACTGACTTCACTTAGCTGCTGAAGTGCCTCCGCAAATGTGTCGCTAATATCTATAGAGCCCTCTAAACCTGTTCTGCTAAACTCTATTGCATCAACTATCCGCGTATATGGCATGGGTCTACAACTGAATTTGCGTACCTCGTCGATGCTAGGTGTTCTCTTCTCGACATACTCCATATATGCCATCACAGATAGCCCTACTCTCCTAGGCAAAATAACCTTGCTTAGCTCCCTTGCCCCTCTTGGAAGAGGATAGTAGAGGCATTCCCCCAAGACAAAAACGTCTATCCAGTCGTCGTAACCGATATTTGTATCTATATTCTCTATATAGCCCCCAAATATGTCGACAGCTTCCTCAACACCCTTAATAATATCTTCTATAAAATCAACGTTTTCAGGCTTAACACCAATTGAGATGGCATATACATATGGTCTACACCCCTTGGCAATAACATCGCTGACAGCCCCCGCAACACCTCTAAAACCAAAATCTCTATAGCTACACCAGGGATAGAGAGCCCTGGAAGAGGCAAAACCATCGGCTTTCACAACAAAGTATCTCCCATTTATTTCTACAGCCCCTGCATCATCAAACCATGTGAGGAGAGATCTAGGATGCCTCTTAGCCCCTCTAGCCAGTTTCTTGACGATTTCATCTAGTTTGCCCACTTGGTCTTAGCACCTCGTCTACAATTTTTCTAAGTTCTAAGGTGGCCCTATAAACATCTTCAGCAGCCATAACAGCCGATATAACAGCTACTCCCACAACACCTGATTCAAGAACCTCTCTAACATTATCCTTGTTTATACCCCCTATGGCAACAACAGGTATGCTCACACTCTCAACTATTTTCCGTAGACCCTCTAATCCAATAACTCTCGCATCTGGTTTTGATGGTGTTGAGTACACCGATCCAGCTCCTAAGAAGTGTGCACCCTCTCTTTCGGCCTCTAAAGCCTCTTCAACACTATATACAGAGGCCCCGATGAGTAGGTTTGGAGCTATTTCTCGGGCTATCCTAATAGGCATGTCCTCAGGGCCTAGCTGAACGCCATCAGCGTTCGTGGCCAATGCAACGTCTACCCTATCATCGACAAAGTATAGAGCTCCGTAATCTCTAGTTAGCCTCCTAACCTCCCTACCTATCTCCACCATTTCACGTGTTGACGACTCTTTTAATCTAAGCTGAATAGATGTTGCACCACCTTTCAATGCTTCTTCAACAGATTTTACAACATTTGGCTTCAACCTTTTATCTGTTATAACAAGAAGTCTGAGTTTCTCAGTTAGACCCAACCTCTCTCACCTCAACAACATCTCTAACGATATCTCCATCAATTCTATAGAGCCAGTCATATAGCTTGACATGGAATGAGCCTGGATAGGGAGTCTCTTCAGAGGCCTTGTAGGAAACAGCTTTGAATGTGGCCAACCCAGCTATAGTAGCTTTCAAAGGATTTTCTATTGCTAGAAACGCTCCTATCAAAGCTGATACAATACACCCCAAACCTGTGACTCTGTGAATCACTTTTTCGAGGTTTTGAGACTCTACCCTAAGCCTCACCTCATAAACATTGACACCATCGCTAACAAAATCCGTGTAACCTGTCAAACCAACAACACAGCTGAATTTTTTCGAGGTCTGCAAAACAGCTTCAGAAGCAATACTCCTATCATATGAGGCTGCATCAACACCTCTAGTCTTGCCATACTCTCCCAACAGACCCAAAATCTCGCCAAAATTACCCTTAACAACGCTTATACCACTGTTTTCAAGTAGTGATAGAGCAATTCTGGTTCTAAACCTAGTTGCGCCAGCCCCTACAGGGTCTAGAACAACAGGCTTTTTGTACATCTTTGCAAGCTGGATAGCTTTAAGCATGGAATAAGCGAATTCCTCATCAATAGTACCAATATTTATCACAATAGCATCTGCAGCAGGCACAAGATCATCTAGATCCTCGATGCCGTGGGACATGATTGGTGATGCACCTAAAGCTAAGAGAGCATTAGCAGTTGTGTTCATAACAACGAAATTAGTGATGTTGTGAACCAAAGGCTTCTTGCTTCTAAGCCTGTCTATTGCATCTCCAACCCAATTCAGGTTGGTTATGCTCATAAAAACCCCATGATTTTTGTATCCAATGCTAAATAAACTTGTTATAAGCGGTTTAATAAACACTAGATAAATAAACTTAGTATAGGAGTTTATATCGAGCAAATATTTAATCTGCTATGCTACAAATAGCTTTTGGATCCTCTATGCCTATGCATATAGATCCTGTATGTGGTATGACTGTAGATCCTGAGAAAACCAAGTATAAAACTATTTACAAGGGCAGGGTCTACTACTTCTGTAGCAGGTATTGCTTAAATGAGTTTGAGAAGAATCCCGAATACTATCTTACTCACGGACCCAAAGGCATGCCCCATGGCCAATCCTAGCCTCTTGGGTGTCTATAGCCATGGCTGTGGTTAGAGAGAGACTTAGACTAATTGGTGTTGACTGTCCTAGCTGCGTATACTCGATTAACAGGGAGTTGGCGAAGCTCGGATGTGTAAGCAATTTCAGTGTAGATATATCCTCTGGCGAAGCTCTAATAGAATACGATGATTCTGGATGTAGTCTAGGCGATATATACAAGGCTGTTAGAGACTCTGGATACGATGTTGTTAAAGAGGTTGCAGTATTTTCTGTAGAGGATCTCGATGCCAATTTGGCTAGGGTTGTTGAGGAGAAGCTGAGTAGAGCTAGAGGGGTTTTCGAATGCAGAGCCTCTGTCTCTACATCCATGATCAAGGTGATCTACAATCCTCTGACCATAGCTCAGCAAGACATGGAGAAAATTCTTCTTGGGCTTGGCATAGAGTTTGAGCATATATCAGAGGAAGCTAGGTCTGGGACTGGGGAAGGTGAACATAGGCTTCTTGTTAGAAGACTCACATCATTTGCCATAGGACTCTCAGTTGTGCTTTTCGCTATCCTATCCATGTTCACCGGTCTCCATATAGACAGCTATGTCTATTTCCTAGCAACAGCTTCTGTGATAATCATTATACTGAGCCATGATATTATTTTCAGAGGCTATAAATCGTTGCTAAAGCTTGCGCCAACAATGGATTCTTTTGTGGCTCTCTCCTCGACAATATCATTTCTTTTTGGAGTTTTGTCTCTATCCAACACTATTTCCCTTGGCAATGAAATACATGTGTCATCATTCTTCGAGGCTTCTGCAGGTGTTCTGGGTTTTGTTGGTCTGGGTCTCTATCTTGAAGAGAGGGTTAGGAGAAGGGCTTGGAGAGATGTTGAAGAGCATGTAAAGAGGCTTTACAGCAAAGCAAGGATAGTCTCCAACGAAAATGTTGTTGAGGTTAACGCGGATAGGGTCCCTCTTGGAGCTATTGTAGAGATTAGAGCTGGAGAGATTGTGCCTGTAGATGGCGTCGTTGTCGAGGGGGAGGGATATGTCGATGAATCTAGTTTTACCGGAGAGCCAATGCCTATACACAAAAAGGCTTCGACAAGAGACCCCGTCTTAGCTGGAAGCAAGCTTGTATCTGGCTATCTAAGGGTTAGAGCAACGAGAGTGGGTAATGAGACAATTCTCTACAGAATAGTTGAGACTATTAGAGAAGCCCAATTCTACAAGCCTAGAATAGTTAGGCTTGCAGATAAGATAGTCGGATACTTTACCTGGGTTGTCATAGGCCTTGGCATCGCCACAGCGTTGTACTGGTCTATATACGTGGGAGATGTGTCAAAGGCCATACTCTTCGTTGCAGCAGTTTTTGCAACTGCATGCCCCTGTGCAATAGGAATCGCAATCCCAATGGCTGTTTCAATAGCTGTTCTAGCCACTGCAAGAAAAGGAATTGTAATTAGACGTGGAGATGTGTTTGACAGAGTTCTTGAAACCTCTGTTGTGCTATTCGACAAAACAGGGACTCTGACCATTGGCTCGCCAGCTGTGAAAGAAATTGTGTTTCTAGATGGAAATCCTGGTGCAGATGCTATACTCTCTTATGTGTGTAGCATAGAGTCTAGAAGCGAACATCCAATAGCCAAAGCCATAGCGAATTACTGCAACGAGAAAGGCGTTGAGCTAAGACAAGTTGAAGAATTTGAGCATTTCCCAGGGCTTGGGGTTGTGGGCAGGGTCAATGGCATTACTGTGGCTATGGGAAATGCTGAGCTTATGGATAGAATGGGCATTGAGTTGTCGAATAACATTGAAAAGCTTTTAAAAGAAATTGGTGAAAGAGGTGGAACACCAGTTATAGTGGCAGTAGAGGGGAGACCTGTTGCAGTTATAGAGATTTCCGATAGCCTCAGACCGGAAGCCGCCAAAGTGGTCAGTTATTTGAAGAGTCTGGGTCTGAGAATCGGTATTGCCAGTGGCGATGTTCAAGAAGCTGTTAAACATTATGCAGAGATGCTCAAGATAGACTTTTACTACTACAAGCTCAAACCCCTTGATAAAGTAGATGTTGTTAAGAAGCTTCAGTTGAATGGAGAAAAAGTTCTCTATGTAGGCGATGGAATAAATGATGCAGCTGCAATTTCAGCCGCAAATATCGGTGTAGCTATGGGTAGTGGAGCCGACATCTCTAAGGAGGCTGGAGATGTGATTATAACAAGCAACAGGCTAACAGATATAGTCTTCCTGATAGAGTTTAGCAAAAAGGTTAGAAGAAAATTCCTTGAAAACATCTTCTGGGCACTTATATACAACACGATATTGCTTCCAATAGCAGCTGGAGCGCTCTATAGCTACGGCATCTTCATAAAGCCAGAGCTAGGAGCTGTAGCAATGGTTTTAAGTGATGCCAGCGTAGTGCTAAACTCACTAAGACTCTTAAAGTAGAGCTTAATCATAGTCTCTCAATCATTATCTCATAAAATTGTCAGGGTGTTCGCAAGAGATGTCGAAGATTGGAGGTCAGGAATGGTGGACAAAACAACTATCTTGTTAGAGAGAAATAGCATACGGAGTGCATGAAAATGATCACAAAGAGGAGGGTTAGGCTAGTAGTGGCGATAGATAGGAGCAAATGTGTGTGAAGGCGTGTTTAACAGGGGTCCTCGCTCTAGTAAATGGGAAGGCTAATGTGATGGATTTGGCTCTTGTGTAGCAGCTTGTCGATACAATGCGATCGCGCTTGTCATGAGAGAAGCAGAAGAGTTTGACCAGAGCATTTTATCATCAGTTTCTCTAGCTGATTGGCTAAAAAAGTTTAGGGTAACAGCAAAAAGCGTGACAGCGCTATGTATCTGTTATCTATTCACTAACGCCATATATGTTTTCAGATCAATGGGAGTGCTTTGCTTAGTGCTTTATTCTGGCTCTGCTTTCAACCTTTTTGAAAGTTCTTTTGCTAAACCTCTTAAATTCTCTATATCTTCCTTGGAAGGCGTCACATTAATTTTTACCATTCCTATAAGCTCTGCCTTAAGATCTCTCGCTATTTCTTGTAATTGTCTTTCTGCTTGTGTACCCCAAGCATATAGAACTATTAGTGCTAGGTACTTTGCAGGGGGTTTCAGTATTTTAGCTAGATAAGCCGCTAGTGCTGCTAGTGGATGTGCATTTAGCACAACTGTTGGTGTTGCTAATACAATTGCACGAGAGTCTACAAGATCTTTCGCTACATCGCCTAAATCTGCTACCGCTAAATTATGTAGAACAACATCTATTCCTTCGGCTCTAAGATCATCAGCAAATGTTTTGACGATGTTTTCAGTGTAGCCCCACATTGATACATATAGTACAACAGCTTTCCTCTTTGTTCTTCCCTCTACCCAGCTATAATAACTCTCAATGATTTTCCTCGGATTTCTGTATATGGGTCCATGAGAAGGGGCAATAACTCTTATATCAAGACCAGCTATTTTCTTCAATGCATTCAAAGCATTAACTCTAAAGGGCATCATTATTTCTCCAAAGTACCTTTGTGCGTGGTATATCAAATCCTCTACCTCATCATCCCACAGACCCTGGGCTATGTGAGCCCCAAAGAAATCACATGTGAATAGTATCTTATTCTCTTCTAAGTACGTAAACATTGTTTCTGGCCAGTGAAGCATGGGAGCCTCTATGAACTTTAGGGTCTTACCTCCCAGATCTATTGTATCGCCGTCCCTAACAACATATACTCTATCATTTGGAACACCATAGAAGATCTTGGCCATCTTAGCTCCCACAGCCGTTGTCACAAGCTTTGCCTTGGGAGAGATTCTGAGTATATGTGGAATAGCCCCAGCATGATCTGGCTCAGCATGATTCATAACAACGTAATCTATATCTGATGGTTTAACAACAGAAGAAATTCTTTCCTCCAACTCACTCTCAAATCCAGGATTGACGGTGTCTATCAACACAATCTTTTCCTTACCAACAACAAGATATGAGTTATATGATGTACCCTTAGGCAGAGGTATGATGGAATCGAAGATTCTTCTACTAATGTCTCTTGCCCCAACCCACCAAACGCCATCATCTATCAGAACGGCTCTAGCCATCTGGTACACCCTTTACATAGTTTCGTGTTATTCTTTACCACCTTTTAAATCTGAATGTTGTAACACTGTTTTGTTTTGTTGTTCCAGATTGTTATGAAGGCAAAACATAAAAGTGTTTTTGTAGAGATAGACAATATGGGAGATGAATTTGAGGTCTATAGAGCTCCTCATGAATGACCATAGAGTTATAGAGAAGGCCTTGCAGTTGCTTGAAAATTCGGTAATTAAATTACAGCAAGGGAAAAATGTTGATAGAAAAGTCTTTGAAACCTTAATCACATTCTTCAAACTATTTGCTGATAGGTGTCACCATGGAAAAGAGGAGAGCGCCTTCTTCCCGACATTAGAAAGATTGGGAATTCCAAAAGAGGGCGGCCCTATAGGCGTTATGCTATATGAGCATGATATGGGCAGAAGGTATATAAAAAATCTTGAGGATAGCATAGAAAAATTCTATTCAGGCGATGCTAGTGCTCTACAAGATATTGTAGAAAATGCCTATGGCTACATCAACCTTCTGAGAAATCACATTTTCAAAGAAGATAACATTCTATTCCAACTAGCAACACAGGTACTAGATTATGACACAGATAGAGAGTTAGTTGAAGAATTTGAGAGAATAGAAGAGGAAAGAATAGGCCATGGAAAACATGAAGAACTAATTAGAAGCATAAACGATTTAGAATCTATTCTAATACGGTAAAGTGTTGAAAAAGACTCGATTTTTTGTAGCTGGGCGGGTTAAATGAAATAGCCATGTTTTGTAAAGAAGGTAGCGTTGTGTAAGGTAACAGCATTTTAGCATTCCTCTCTACTTTATTGTTACAATATTTATAATTTAAGTAGACCTAGCCTTGACAACACATTTTCGAGACGTATTAGGATTGACATCTCTTTCTGCCCAACTTTGTATAGCTAGAGACCGCAACAACTAAAATCGACATGGAGATCCAGATCTCCAAAAACAATGTTTTTTAAATATGGGTCTAGATAGATGTTGATTGACTTGAATTTAACCCCATTTTCTAATGCATTTTCAATGCTTTTGCAGATATCTTTATCTATGTGACAGTTGAGTCTAAACCCCTTTGCGTTTGGTATGCCAGCAACGAAAACCACATATGCATCTCTGTCTCCACCTGAAACAAATTTTGCTAGTGCTTCGATGTGTTTTCTTCCTCTAGGTGTTGGTGCATCGGGGTACCCAGTGAAGTTGTCGGGAAACCTCATAACAGCGCTCTTGAGCTCAACTAGAGTGGTTTTGTTTCTGCATTCCAATTCATAGTCTATTCTAGAGCTGTGTAGAGGATAGCCTCTTCTAATCAATGCACAGTTTCTTAGCCATGGGATAGCATCTCTGGCCACAAGTTCTTCAAAGGATTTCTCATGGAGCCTGGTGTCAACTAGAGCTGCATACCCATTGTCTTCTACGCCAACAAGTCTGTATCTAGCTCTACCCCTCTCCAAAGGTATGCAAAAACCTTTTCTGCCTCTAGCCAAGTAGCCTTCAAGCCTACCTGTATTGTTTAGATAAGCTACTGCCTCAGCACCGCCAATATCTACAACCACAGTGAATCTAGATATCCTCTCAACAATGCAACACTCCAACAAATCTCTAAGCGTTATAAGGTTCTGGGAAATGGTCTTCACCACATACTAGCTGAAACTGGTGTCAGATTAAATATGCAAGAATTGACAGACTTCTATTTACTAGTTTTATTAGGTTTAAAAAAAGATTTTATTTTGTTTAGAATCCAACATATCTATTTTTCGGTGCTCCGCAAACAGGGCATTTCTCTGGCGGTTCTGCACCAATTATTGTATGGCCGCATACTGGGCATATCCAAATCTTTTCCTCGGGTTTTAGTGGAAGGTCTTGCCCTTTATCCACATATTCCTTGGCCTGTTTATAAAGTGATGCATGTATTTGTTCTGCCTGGTACGCATAGGAAAAGCTTTTCTCAGCCTCTGCCTCTCCTTGGTATCTTGCAATCTCTAGAAACACTGGATACATTTCCTTGACCTCATACTCTTCTCCGGCTATGGCAAGCTCAAGATTCTTACTCGTGTTGCCGGGTCCTATGGGGGTTCCTGAATAGACTTTTGCATCTTCTTTATAGTCTCTCAACACTCTATAGTGGTTAGATGCATGGACTTGCTCAGCATATGCTATAGCTTTGAAGAGTCTCGAAACATTCTTGAAACCTTCTCTCTCTGCGATATCAGCAAATATGAGATATCTCATATGGGCCATGGACTCCCCTGCAAAAGCCGATAGAAGCGCATCTTTTGTCATTGATCTAACCATTTTTTCACCCAGTAGACCATTCAAGAAGATCTCATATAAAGTTTTCTATTATGAAAGTTTTCTATACTTGTATTTTGCTTTACAACATCCGCTACCTGTGTTCACCACCTTTTCTCAGACTTAGGATATAGTGGTAGACAGAGTCTGCCGCAAGAGCCCCCTCAGCTGCTGCAACAACTATTTGCTCGAATCTCTTTTTGCACGGCCCTCCAGCAACATCGCCTGCCGCGAAAACCCCTGGCAGGTTTGTGCTCATATCTGGTTTTACAGCTATGTAGCCCTTTTCATCGAGCTCCAGTCCAATCTTCTTCAAAATGTTTACTGGGGGCTCTGACCCAATTTCGATGAATACTCCGTCTATGGGTAGAATCCTCTCCTCACCGCTAACAACGTTTCTGATCTTCGCAGCCTCAACCCTGTCTTTCCCGATTATCTCAACAACTACTGTATTTAGAAGAAGCTCTATTTTTGGCTCATTCAAAACCTTTTCTACATAGGCTTGGAAGGCCCTGAACCTATCTCTTCTATGGATGATATAGACCTTTTTAGCATAGGATGCAAGGTGGATAGCGCTAGATAATGCAGAGTCTCCGCCACCAACAACAGCAACAACCTTGTCTTTAAAGAATGGAGCGTCGCAAACAGCGCAGTAGGAAACCCCTTTTCCGACCAGCCTATCCTCTCCAGGAACACCAAGCTTTCTTTTCTCACATCCAATAGCAATTATAACGGCATAGCCGCAAAAGACATCTCCATTAACAGTTTCAACACACCATAGGTCTCCCTCTCTCCTAAGATTATCCATTGGATTCCCAGCAACAATATCAACACCAAACTTGCGCACATGAGCCTCAAAAAGACTTGCAAGCCTACCTCCAGGAACCTCAGGAACACCAGGATAGTCATCAACCAGCGGGGCTATAGCCATCTTCCCCCCAATATCCTTGGTAACAACAACAGTCTTTAAACCAAATCTAGCCAGGTAAATGGCTGCTGTTAGCCCAGCAGGGCCAGCCCCAACAACAACACAGTCATATATCTCCCTCCCAGCTCTTTTTCTAGGAAAAGCCAATCTAAATGAGGTTCCCACAGACATTTAAACACCTTAAAAAAAATTGGGCAGGGCAAATATAAAAATTGATGATAGATAAACCAAATCGATTTTTGAATATGCCAAGTAGCCCAGCACAAAAGATTTCTTCACAGAACCAGCCACAGCAATTTGTTGCCTATTTAACGATGTTTTATCGACAAAGTTTATTATTTATTCAAGCACTTGTCTTATTTTGAATATTTAGGAGTGTATTGAAAGATGGTATGAGTATGCAGATACCTTGTATAGATGTCTTTAGATCGCTGAGGGGTTTTGGGTTTAAGGCTTTGGAGAAGAGGGGGAGGTTTCCCGAGGAAAAGGCGATAGAGCTTTATATTGGGTGTGGAAGCTCTTGGCAAAGGCTAATGGTTTTAAAGATTTTTGATGGTAGACCACCTTTCTATAGGAAATGGGTAGAAGTTTTCTCAATAAATCCTGTAGCAGATTTTGGCTCGGCCAAATACGTTTTTGTTAATTCTGCAGAGGAGAAGATGCTCATAGACTGCCTGTCTAGGTATATAAACCCTGGGGAGAGGCTGTTCATAGAGTATGTATATGATAGGGAGACGTGGAAAGCTCTAGAAATTGGTGTGCCACCACATCTAACCAGACTTGGTTTCATGCTTCTTGAGAACGGGTTTACATGGTTTAAAGACTGGTATTATCCGGAGGGGTTTATGGAGGGGAATCCAAAGATCCAGGTGGAGAAGCCTCTAGATGATGATATGAGGAGAAGGCATATTGTGGAGTTGTGCAAAGACGCTAGGGATTTCGAGGTTAAGGCGAGGATGTTTATTCAACAGAAAATATATGTGGATATATTCGAGGGTGTTCTAAAAAGGATACAGACTATGTTGACAGGCATATGCAAGGATGTTGTCTAGCCACCTGGCGTTCCACGCCACGGGCTATCTCTCCATATAAGCTCCCAAACATCTTCTTCTGTAGCAGCCTCTTTCTTGGCTAGATTATCTCTTATATCAACCAGCACCTTGTGGTGTTCAACCTCATCACTTAGAATAGCAGATAGAATAAGCTTTATCCTAGCATCATAACTTTCCTGAAGAGCCTTTTTAGCAACTTCAATCATCCTAGCCTCCGTCTCTATATGTCTCTCAATCTCCTTGGATATAGCCTCTAGCTCAGCTTCAGATAAAATTGGCTGGGGATTTGACAACAGCTCTACAATTGCTTCGTAAAGTTTTGAATGCTTTAAACTGTCATTAGCAATAGCAATGAAGATTGCTCTTAGAGTTGGATGGGCAATCCTATTACCCAAATTCTGTAGAGCTTCAGAATACTCCTTCTCCCTCCTAGCCATTTCCCTAAACAGATCCAGATAGCCCTCCATAGATACCACAAAACATAGATGGTTAGATCCAAATAAAAATCTTTCTGATATAACAACGGGCATGATATTTTGCCAATATAACAAAAATGCTGAGAATAGATTTTAAATCTGTTTACCAAGAATTGTATAGAAGGGATTTAGTGCATGGGCTTGGTGTATATTGACGGTATTGTCAAGTATGGAGGTAAAAGTGCTAGGGTCAGGTTTCTAGTTGATTCTGGCGCAACATATACTGTGTTAACCAAATCTGTTTGGGAGTTCCTTGGGCTGGAGCCCAAAGGCGAAATGGAGTTTGTGCTAGCCGATGGAACAGTTATTCGAAGACAGATATCCGAGGCTCTGCTTGAGCTACCCGGCTTTGGGGAAAGACATACACCTATAGTCCTTGGCGAGAGTGAAGACGAGAATCTACTGGGCATTGTAACACTCGAGATATTCGGTCTAATCCTAGATCCATTCAAAAGGGAGCTAAGACCCATAAGAGCCATTATGAAGAGAACACAACAGCAGACGTAGAACTAGCATTGGAAACTTGCTGAGTTACAATTTTGTTAGGCTTTCCATGGTTTTCAGGGCTTTACTAGGTATTGCACACCCTATTTGCTATGATCAGACTTAGATAAAGAAGAGAGAAAGAAAATCAAATCCAATGCAATTACACCTCAAGACACACTATCTTTAGCAATAAGGAGAGACGCTGTTTATGGAACCACCTTAAGCCACGGCACTCTTTTAAAGTCTTCGTCAAATGTAAGTATAGTGTCTATACCATAGTGTTTAGCTGTTGTAGCAATTAGGGCATCTCCTGGGAGGAGATCATATCTTCTCATAGTCTCTAGAAGATCTGTGAAACTGCCTCTATCCTCTAGCACCTGTATACCAAGTTTGTATATGAATTCTTCAAAATCGTTGATAACATCATAGAATTCTTTGAGACCATGTCTCCTTATGTAATCTCTTAATTCACCTAGTTTTCTAAGTCCATGCCTTCTCCACGCCTCAAGCCTGATTAGGGTGAATACCACTTCATCAACTATCCTAAGGGTTACAGCCAAATCTTCTCTCTTAACTATTACCTGCTTTACCTTTGAAGCATATGGCTCGACGCCGTGAAGGTAATACACAATCGCATTTGCATCTAATATCATCACTGTGCCTCAGCCTCAAGCATAAACTCGTCAAGAAGCTCTTTAGGAGCAGACCCCCTCTTCCCGTAGAACTCCTCCACAACTTTTTCTCTATCCTCAATTCTTTCAACTCTAACCAAAACCACTTCACCGTCGCTTAGCTCAAGCGGCTCAAGAGGCTTGAGAACCCCCTTCTCATATCTTGCACGCACAACTTTAGACATCTGGCCACACCCAACCAATACATATGCTCTAAAAAATTAAAGTATGCTACAGCAAAATAACAATAGTTTCTAGCTAGACTCTATAGCTTTTGATAAGTGATTGAGAATGTATTCCAAGGCCTTGGCCTGGTGCGTAACCAGTGGTGGGGCTGGCCTCAGAGATGTTGTAAACACTATGCAGAAGAATATCTCTTCCCAACAAGCTTAGCTGTTCTACACGAACACAGACCCTGATATCTCTAAAGCTCATAGCAACTGTTTGATGAAATCAAATATGTGTTGTCTCAGCGAAGAGTTCAGTAGTGTGGAGGTTCCGTGGACTAGCTTATGGGTTGGCATTTTGGCTAAACCTATTAGTTATTTTCGATATGTATCTACTTAGGTGTTTGTTGTGGTTGTTGTTAGGGTTCATAAGAAGGGTGTAATAGTTTTGCCTAAGAGTATTCGTGAGGAGGCTGGTATTGAGGAGAGCATGCTTCTAGAGGTTTCTGTGGAGGGCAACAGAATTGTTTTGAAGCCTGTGGATCTGTGGGACAGGGTCTGGGGGTGTGCAAAGGGGAGGGGATCAGCCGAGGAAGCTGAGTTGGAGCTTGATCGCGAGGAGGAAGAGTTTTGGAGAGAGAGGGATCCAGAAAAGTAGTTATTGATACCTATACCCCCCTAGCCATAGCATACGATGAAGTAGGGAACAGCGTGAGGAATGTGCTTGAGGGTATTCGCAGAGGAGATATAGATGGTTTAATACCGGCCACAGTTCTATATGAATATGTTGTGCACTGGTTGAGGGAGAGGATACCAGGGCTTAAAAACATTGACGAGCTTGTAACATATCTTAGAAGCTACTTCAAGATAGTGGAGCTAGATCTCAACGACTATATCAAGGCCGCTAAAATAAAGATCGAGGGGGATAAGATGCTTGCAGAAGCAGAAGATGTAACTCTTAGAAGTAGGAGACTGGGCATGGTAGACCCAGCAGTAATAGCAGTAGCTCACAAAGTTAAAAGCACTATAGCAACGGTATGGGCTTGAGAGTCTCAAAAAGGTATTTTATTTGGCTTCAACACTTTGTTTGTCTAGGGCAACGCCTTTTCTAAGGATGTTTGCTAGCCATGCTGTGTAGAGGTTTTCTAGTTGCAGCTGTTTTAGTTTTTCAATAACTTTTTCTACATCGTATTTGACTCTATGTATTGTGAATGTGTTTGTCTCTGGATCGAATATGGCGAAAGATGCTCTTGGGTCTCCGTCTCTGGGCTGTCCACAGCTACCTGGGTTGAGGACTAGTACCCCGTCTACCTCTGTCTTCATCGGCTTATGCGTGTGTCCAACAAGAACAGTGTGTGCATCTACCGGCCTCGCCCTTTTGCCGAGTGAGAACTTTGATTCTGAGAGCTGCTCTCTAAGAACCGTGGTCGGCAGATCTGGCTCTAGATATCCGTAGAGAGGGTTTCTGGGGCTTCCGTGGACAAGACAAATCTTTTTTCCGGAGACCTCTCTAACAACTTTTGTTGGCAGGCTCTTCAGCCACTCGATCTGCTCTCTAGACAAGAGCCTCTTGGATATGAACTCCCTTGTATAAACACTAAGCTCGTGGATAGCCGGGCCACATCTACAGTCAACGCCATAGGCAACAGCATAGTCGTGGTTGCCCACAACAATTGCATCTGGCCTAAGATCTCTAACCATGTCGATGACCATGTGGGGCTCGGGGCCATAGTCGACCAAATCCCCTAAAACCCATACATAGTCCCATCCACTAGCACTCTCCAAAACGGCTCTAAGCGCATCTGCATTGCCATGAACATCAGATATTACGAGAATCCTCAAAGTCCCACCACCAAAGATATTTCCGGAGAAGCCAAATAAACAACAATTATCTAGCTACATAAATAGATGTATAATAGATGTATAGATGCGGCCACAACACAACTGGCTACCCTAGACCCTGCCCACCACCAATGATAGGCACAGGTTTAGTGCCATCACTTCTATGCCTACAGTAGATGATGGCTACAGAAAATCTCTTCACATCCTCAGCTCCGTCTTCTCCCTACCAGACTCAACCAGCCACACACCAAGCTTTCTAGCCTCCTCAACAGCATCTGGTGTTGCCCTCAAACAATACACTACAACAACTATTTTACCCGGGAACCTCTCTGGCTGGGCCCTCCTAGCCTCCCCAACCATCTCAACAACTCTCCTAACAGTTTTCGCCCCAACCCTCGTCCTGGCCTCCCCAACAACTGTCACAACACCGTTTGTCCCATAGACATCAAATTCTCTATTAGCTATGACGAATGTGATTTGGGGCAAAGGTTTTGATCTAATTAAAGAAAGTTTAAAAACTGTGTGGCTTTTAAAATGATTGAGGGTGAAGCTAACGAGTCAATTATCACATATGCTTTTCTATCAAAAGCTTGTTGAAGAGCAGCTTAAAGAGATGGAGTCTTCTAAGACACAAGGATTGTTGAGGTATGTTGTTTTCTGTTTTGGGCCGTCGTGTAAAGAAAGAGTTTTTTCTCATAGTGTCATGGGCTATGAGATTCGGGTGGTTCCTAAGACTCAGGTGGATCAAAATGTTTTGGGTAGGCTTATCAGTGATGGTATGCTAGTTGAGCTTGGCAAGGTGGATGGCGCTACTATTTACACTACTTTGCATGGGGATTTGGTGTTTAGGGTTTTGAGGGGCAGAGCTTATGAGGATGATTTGAATGGGAGGTGGGTTGGAGGTTTCAACATAGATATTGAGTATGAGTATGCACCTGATTTTGGGGCTAGAAGTGTTTCTTCAGATCTGAAGAATGTTTTGGCGAGGTTCTTCATAGATAATGGTGTGAAAAAAGACATTGCAGAGAGGTTTTGCGAAGCCATTGTAGAGGGGCTTCATAGAAGCGGGTATCAGAAACTGGCTGAGTGGCAGCTGAAGGCCATAGAAAGAATTTTGATGGCATCAAAAGAGAGGAGATACTTCGTCATATCAGCGCCAACAGCTACAGGCAAGACCTTGGTATTCCAAATTGTTGCAATAGCCCATTCACTTTTATTCAAATATCGAGGAAATCAAAATAGGGTTCTAATAGTATATCCAAGGAGGGCTCTTCAAAAGCAGCAGTTGGGGAGACTGGTAAAACCCCTTTACTTCATAAATAATAAACTTAAAGAGCTTGGGCTCCAACGATACACGGTAACCTTGGCTGTTGACAGCGGGGTTAGATATGGATTAGAACCTCTTTTAGAGGGGAAATATATAGACACGGGAATTCCATGCCCAGAAAACGATAAGCTAACAATACGTGCACTATATAAAAACAATTTCGCTATAAGATATGAATGCTCGGATAATAAGCCGCTGGATTTTCTTGTAGGAATAGTGTATACCAAGGAAGATAGGGATGAGGTAGCATTTAAAAAGCCGGACATACTAATCTCCAATCCTTGGACTGTTGAACAGCGTTTGTTGCATCCAAAAAGCGAATACCAGCAACTATATAGAGGGTGTGGAGTCGTAATATTGGATGAAGCGCATGTTTACATAAACGTGAACTACGTACCACTAACAGCAATACTTAGATTACTTATTCAATTACGTAAAATCTATGATGAAGAACCTCTTGTTATAACATCATCTGCCACTATCCCACTATCAGATGTTGAAGACCTTGTTAGATGGATGTTTGGTGTAAGCAAACAGTCTGTTGAAAGTCTAGACTATGAGGAGCTTGAGCCAAGGCATGAGGAGCAACGTAGACTTAAGATTATTGTTACACTGCTTCCATATAGACGAAGTATTGAAACAATGTTGCATGGGATTATACAGCTCCTACTCCTAATACAGATGGGCAGAAGGCTAAAGTCCATAGTATTCATTGATAGCATAAGCGAGACAGGCACAATAATGGACTACATAACAACAACATTTAAGTATAGAAGAGGTGTTGAACTCTGTGACCACATAAACCAAGTTTCCTGTAGAAATCACGAATACGATAAGTTGACGCCCAGAGATGCTCTCACAAGAGATAACAGTGATTATAGCTGGGTCCATCTAACCGATTTATCAAATATGCAATATGTAAAGGATTTGATTGAAAAGCTCAGCACATTGATCAACCACGTAGGTCTGCATCATGGCGGATTAAACGAAGAACAGAGGCGCGAGATTGAAAAGAAGTTTGAGACCGGCTCGCTAAAAACATTGATAGCTACATCGACACTAGACCTGGGAATGGACTATGACGACGTCGCATTCATTGTACAATACAAAGACCCCATAAGCGATGAAGCGCTGGAACAAAGAGTCGGAAGAGCTGGTAGAAAGGAAAATACCTATAGAATCTCGCTAGCATTCTACATACCTACGCTAACCCCCGTGACAATACAAAGGTTTTTCAGTAGACCACAACAGAAAAAAGATGTTGCTTTACCTGACGAAGTGACACTTGAACTAGTCTTTCTCCAACGTGTTCTAGAATATCATATTATTCAACAGCTGAAAAGCTCTATACTCAATGGCAAAATAGGTGAGGTTAGATTAGATGAAGCCAAAAACATTATGATTCAATACATCGCCGAGTCGCTGAATAGCCAAAATATACTATGGCTGAGAAGATGGGGAGTTAGAGACGAGCTACTGAAGAAACTATCACAAGCAGACTTCCTTAAACTAATGAAAATGCTTAAAGAACAGCTAGAAGCAGTAAAACCAATAGAGACATGGAAAGAATTTAGAAAGGAGATCAAAAAGCTATTAAAAGAATATGGAGCAGCAAAAAAGAAACCCCTAAAATTCTTAAGAGAGAGCCAAGAAATCAAACTCATTTTGCAGAGATACGGTATTAATTTGAAAGATAATAAGAAAGAAGTAATCAAGTGTACAAAGGACGTACTAAAAGAGATATACAATATAGTGAAAGATGTTGAGAAAGATGTAACTAGGTTTGAAAACTCAAGTGCTTCATATGTTAACATATCATCTATTCAATCATATTTGCATTCTCTAATTCAAGAATTGTATAATAAACTTAACAAAAAACGAGATTTGGAAGGTTGCAAAACTATGTCAATGTTTCCTAGTAAAATGCCTGTTACAGACATCGACAGAGTCAATAAAATTATGGTTGAATGTGTATTGCCAGAAATATACAATGTCGAGTTAATGAGAATACGCAAACGCTTAGAGCCATTTTTTAATCTATTAAGAAATAGTATTGAAAAGAGCCCTGCATCATTACTTATGGCGATAAGCGAATTCATCAATTTTAGCGGGTATGATATTGAAGAGTGCAATAAAATCGATGCGATTAAACTGAGCATGTGTTGGTATATGGTTCTACGTGATGAGTTCTTCAACATAGTGTCTAAGATTATCCCCATAACCTTTGCCTGGGAAAGCATAGATACTGTAGGTCTTAGGCCTTTGTGAGGTAAGGCGCCTATGCTGGATCGCAGCGGATATGAGAGGGGGTATGAGAGGAGAGGCCTCGAAGCATTGTATACATTTACCCCATTTAAGATAGTTTATAAGCAACATGGTGGAGGGGCTGGTGAAGAGCCTAGCGATGCTTATACATTGGTTATACTACCTCCAACGGGCTTCAAAGCATTTTACTACAAAGATTTTGGGGATGTTTGCGAAAAGAATTTGATTGATCTTCTCAAAAGAGAGTATCCAAAGAAAAATGTATGGGGGTTCTGGTTTCGTAGTACACTGAGAAAGCTTCCCATATCTGTTGACAATAGATATAATATATATGAATATGTGGATTGGCCTGCTTTTCAATTCAAAAAAGAGGGGCCCTATGTTGTGGTTCTACACAGTATTTTGTATCAGGCATTAACAGAGGATATCTATATCTATATCGGGTATCATAGGCTGAGGAACCTTTTAAGTAAGCACAGTGGGCTGTTTCTGCTAGCAGAGTACAGCTACGAGTCATTGGCACACCCACGTTTTTGTCCTCGGGGCCTTGTCTTAATATCGCATAGGGAGTCGTGTCCAATCAAATATGTGTGTCCTTTTGCTATATGGGGAAGGTGCAGTGGGAATTTGTATAGCATTAGAGAGACTTACAGCGGTTTATATAAGGTTATTCCACAAATTAAGGTAAAGCCGCTCGACTCAGAGACTGTGGAAGGTGATAGAAAAAGGTCTAGAGTTAGATTGTTTGTTATACCATTTGGTTTTCACCCCTTAGCATATGTGTATTTTGTTGACGAATTATCTCTGCTAGCTTTTTACGAGGGGGTGGTTTTCCAGCCAAAGAAGTGTTGGATTCCATACCACTTTGCATCCTTTAGATACACACTAGGTATAAGGATTCTAAACACAGATGCTATTGTTCTAGAGTTTGAAACCTCTACACTTGACAAAATTGTAAACGATTTGATGGAGCATAAGTGGGTTGTCTACAAAAAGGTTTTGTTGTCTGAAAGCAAGCTTTGTGATGATTCTAAATGCGATATGAAACCAGACTATTTGGCACCTTGGAAGCGTCTATACAGTACAATACAATCAAACAATGCCGAAACATTTGATACGCTTGTCAGAGACTCGAAGAGTCTTGATGAAGCAAACAAACAGTATTACAGATTTATAGTCGTGCACACAATAGCCCACAACATAATCTCTTCGCTATGGAGTGATCTGGGTCTCGACCAAGATTATCTGTCATATAGGGTTCTGTATGATGGTGGCAAATGGAAGATATATTTGTATGAAACCGTTTCTGGTGGGCTGGGATACCTAAAGCACTTGGCGATGCAAAAATCTAGGCTATACGAAATAATTGTGAAGAGCTTGTACAACGAGTCGTTGATTGGATCTAGAATTGTGGAAGAGTATTGCAGGGGTGGTATAGATGATAGGGATGTAGCCGAGTTGAAGAGGTTTCTAGAAAATGTTGCAAAATATGCACAAGGAGATAGGGAACTAGCTGACACTGCAAATAAGTTGGGCAGATTCATCTCACTACTGTACGAGGTATACCGTAGACATGGGGTTACAATTCACCCATACACAATCAGGTATATTCTACAGAGGAAGTTGGTGCCAGGCAGGCTCAGCGAAGCCTTTGGCAATATTATAGAGAGGGTAATATCGATGTTCTCAGCATTTGACGGGAATATTGGCTGTGGGTTTATCGAGGATGGGTGCTCTCTAGGGCCATTTCTAGAGCCTCTTTCTGTTAGCTATACTGTTGTGGAGTACCTGACTAAGCAGCATAGCAGAACTGGGGAGGACTTGAGTCTAGGCACAAACATCAGAGACATTATATTGCCGTGGCTGAAAATGGCTAGGGCAAAGCTTAGGATAATAACATCAAATACATCGATAGACAACAATATAATCGAGACTCTTTCAGAACTCTGCAGAAATGGGGGCAACATCTATGTGATATTGGGTAAAAACGCTGTTGATGATGGGGTTTCGAGAACAGCTGTAAATGAGTTAAGAAACAGGTTGGGAGGCTGTATCAAGGTGAGGATAAATGAGGACCTCCATGCAAAGGCGATAATAATAGATGATATGGTTGTTATCGAGGGCTCGTCCAATTTCGCAAAATCTGGACTGACATTCAACATAGAGAATCTGAGTAAAATCATTACAGACCCTGCCAAGGTTGGTGAATATGTTAGGAAATTCGATGAGCTGTGGAATAGTGGCAAAGAATATGTGGTGTAGTGGACGCTCTATACACATCATATATAATGTCTAGCCCTTGGACGTTCTAGATACACGTGTCTATTGCAGCTAGGTATGTAGACAAGGAAAAGAGCCTTTTATATGTTTCTAGATGGTGTAGAGCCTACCAACACAAAACGGTTTATTGCTAAGCCAGAGAGTCTATGATTATCTTCGCATCTTCTTCTGGTATGGGTCTTCTCAGATTGGCTGGGGTTCCCACGAGGTATGCGTTTGGCCTGCTCTTGTTCTTTATGAAGCTGAGTTTTGGGGCGAGTTCGTCGAAGCTTGCCACACCGATTTTAACTGGCTCTATCCTAACCCTCAGCGGGTACTTAACTCTGTTCTCTCTAATCTCATCTGGCCACAGAGGCCTCTCCTCTCTAAACCATGTTGACGCCACTCTGTATACACCCACAAACTTTCCGCCAAGACTCCTAGACCCCCTCTTCGAGACGTAGAAGATCAGGTAGTCGCCTACAGAGACCAGCTTGTCGATTGATCTAGATCCCCCCTGCTCCGGAGCCCCATACACATTCACATTCTTGACAACATTCCAGTTCTCTTCAGACACAACAACAATCCAGTACCTAGCCATACAAACACCCCCACACAGCAAACTTTCACAGCATACAAATAAACATTTCTCTCACATCAGCTACTCTATACACAGAAGAACTTATAGCTGCTAACTAGGTTCCAGATACAGCACATTATTTTATGGATTTGCTGTCTAGTGCCATACTCTTAGAAATTACGCTTACTAAAGCCTAGTTTTTGATGCGAATTGAATTGCAACAGATAAGATTGGTGCCATCAATTGATATGCTTTTTGTCTTGAGGATTGTATATTGGTGTTTTACAGTCTTCTTAGTATAGATGAGTCAGGTATTTTGTTGCTGACTTTTATGATTCTGTTCAGCTTTTTGCATAGTTTATCTGCTTTGTGTAGTGGCCATGGTATTGATGGTAGCCAGACAGTGGATATGGAGGCGTAGTGTGTTAGATCCTGGATGTAGTCTAAGACCCTTTTGTGATCAGCATTGCCTGCTATATTTACTATCACAGGCCTTATGGTACCCTTTTCATATTCGCCCTTTATCGAGTTTGTTGTGACCCCAAGATACCTAGAAATCCTTATGTCTTTGAGCCATGTCGGCGACAATTCTACGAATACCCCGCTTCTAGGCGGGTTAACATATCTAATTTCAGCTCCGCCTTTTATCGATGCAGAGGCCAGTATTCTGGAATATGAATGTGTCTTGCTAATACCGACTATTACATGGTTCTGAAGCTTTTCTTTCTCTAGTTCCTCTAGGAACCTTTCTATACTTGATTTGTTTACCATGATGAGCGCTTTTTTGTATCTACTAGCAATATCCTCTACGATGGTGGTCAGAACCTCTATATCGCTTTCGTCGATGTATTTGAATTCTACACTATAGTCTTTTATGTTGTCGGCTTTCACAGTTACGACTACAACACCTAAATATATCTGATTTCTTCCTACAGAAACTGTTGTCGCATCTATCCCTACAACATAGGCGTCTTCAAGCCCGCTAGGTGGGTTTAGATCATTGGGTATAGCACCAATTCTTGTAGCAAAGTCTTTTATAATGCTTTGGATCTTGAATGGGATCCTGCGCTTAAAATCATCTTCATCTATATCTGTCTCTATTCCAAGCTCATGCGGATAGAAGCCCTGGCTAGCGGCTTTATACTCGAACCTGCCTATGATATCGTCTATCTCCTCTTTATCCAAGCTCTTATCATATAGCAATATCGCAAACTTCTCATCATAATCTTTGTATGCTTTCAAAATGTCTTCTAGATTATCTAAAAACATGATCTCTTGTACAAGCCTGGGAGAACTAAGCAAACGACAGCTAACCGCCAAGGATTTAATGATATCTGTTGCAATTGAACATCTTCTATCATACCTTTTCGAATTACCAGGTGAAGTAACCACAAGTAGCACTCTTTTGCTGTTACCCTCGAATTTTGGGTACCACTTCCAATACTTGCTCTTTATTTGGGTGAGGTGTACGGAGCTGGGAGGAACCTCAATAATATTTTGAGTGTTGATAGAGACTTGCATACCTTTGACGTTGTTGACGCTTTCTAAGATGGTGTTGGTGAGGATCTCCAAGGCTTGTTTGAATCTTTCGTGAGGTGGTTTGGTGAGAATTGGAACCTTTTCGAATAGAGCGATGTTGTCTAGCGATCCCACTGGTGTTAGAATCTCCATTGGCAGTGGTATTGCCACTCGGTTTTTGCCTATGGTTGGTAGCCCAGGTATCCTGTTTTGGAGAGTTGTCGAGAGTTTTACGCTTTTTGGCGTTACATAGACTATGTTATCTGTTTTTCTGCTAAGTGACGTGTCGATTTCTGTGCCTCTAAACATATTTATTGTTTCGATAGCCTTTTCTATGACATCGCCATATTCTATGTTTGTTTCTGGTACCTCGCTTTTCACAGTGTAGAATGAAACTGTTGTTCCCATAATTTTAACAAAGTCTATTTTCTCTGCCTGCTGAGGATACTTCTCGTGGATGTACCTCAAACTATAGATAAACTCTATCTTTGATGTTGGGTCTATGAATAGAGCTTTAGTCTCGTTGCCTAGATCGTCAACCGCGATTCTGACAGCAGTGTATCTTAGGGCAAGTTCTTTGGCTAGCTGCTGGGCCTCGGATTTGTCGGGGTTGTAGAGCTTTGATGATGAGCTTACCCACCCATTGTTGATGAAGGCTATTCTTATGGCCGAAGAGATAAGCCTGTTGATTATGTCTGGTGAGAGTTTTGCCTGCTTTACCTGCTTTTTCTTAGCACCACCCACTCTATTCTCTAGTTTGTCGCTTTCATCAGCTGCATATACTATTAACCCGGTTACACCATCTCTTCTCTCTACTGCATGCGGTATATTCTCTTGGTATAGCAGCGAGCGTGCAAAGCCTATGTATTCCTCGGGAACCAGATACTCGTATATGGTGCTGGGGGCTTTGCTAATGGTTATTGGAAAGGCTAGCACAAAAATCTTCTCTCCATCCATCTCTAAACAACCTCGAAGAGCATGTTCCTAGAGACCTTGTCGCAATAGTCTATATACGTCTTGTTCTCTATGCCAACAACACACAAAGCATTGTGGAGAACAGTTAAAGTCCCTTTGACCAACTCATTTACATGCTTTAAACCACTTGGAACACCATATCTAGTACCAGAGGCCCTGAGCTTCTTTAGGAACTCTATATCCTCATCACATATCGACATAGTAAACCAGTACCTCGATGGCGGCAACAGCGGTTCATACCTATGCAACACATCTTCATCCCATAGAAAACCATACATAGCATTAGCTATGCCAATCAGTCCATCTATTAGTGTCTTAGGATCTACAGCCCCTCTAACAATCCTATTAACCAAACCACCAACATACTCTCTCCTAGTACGAATATTTGCACCTCTCAAAACAGACAGACCCCTTACCCTCCTAACCAAATACCTGTCCAAAACCTCCTCTGAACTAGCCCTCTCCTTAAATATAAGAGAAGTTACAACCATGCCACAGAGAGGCGCCTGCGAAAACATTCTACCTACAACATTAGACACACTCGAAGACCCCACCTTAACATAATTCCCATAATGAAGAAGATAAACAGCAACCTCATCACCAGCGCCCCTCACAACATTTGCACCCCCACCATAGGCAATCCTAGCCAACACCCTCACCTCCTCAAGAAAACCCACCCTATATAAACCAATATACGGCGTCAAAGAGAGTCCAACCCTACCACCATACAACTCCTCCAAAGCCAAAGACTCAAACCACAGCACACCCGCAAAATGGTCAGAGTCATCAAAACCCCTTCCACCGATTGTACCACCTCGAAACTTAGACCAAGCACCTCTCCTCATAAACATCTTCCCCATTGCAATCCTTCATCAAAATCCAACATTATAATTATATTTAGCATTAATAAACAATAATTGTAGTGAGAGATAGCCGAAAGTATTAAACGCATGCTCCTATGTAAGAGGTATTCTAGCTATACAAAACACAATTAAGAAAATGCTTAAGATCTATATGTGCACCTTGTTTATTTATCTATCTGGTAAGAGGGGTAATTCTATTGTATACTCAGTTTTTCAATGTTTTGCGTCTAAAAGTTGACGAATTTAAGGGCTTTAGAGATGCTTTTAACTAGGTATTGAGGGTGCTTACTATGTTTGTCTATGAATATATTCTTATGTTGAGTCTCTCCTTGGGGAATTCTCCTGGTGCTATCTTGTGTAGCCAGTCTCTAACTCTCTGCCTGAACTCTAATGCAGCATCTGCTACCAGCTTAAGCTCGCTTTTATTAAATGATTTATGTGGGAATAGTAGCTTGATTAAAGCACTTGTAATTTTCTTAAAGCTCTTCTCGTCTCTTATCTTGAAGTTTTCTGAGAGTTCTATGTGTTTCCCTACTAGACCTACCAGAGATTCTTTTCTCATGCTATGCAACGCTTCTGCGAAGTAGTCTGAGGCTATTCCATACCCCTTAGATAGATGATACTTGGTTTGAGAGATTTTGGGCAGTTCCCAGCCTGGTAGCAGACCATGGATTCTATCTATAAATGCCGAATCTCTCATGGGCTCAGGTAGCACATAGGTTAAGTCTTCGATTGGTACATAACCTTCAGCACTCATTTCAACAGCTATATTGCCCATGAAGACCAACGACGCATCAGATACAACCTTCTTATCGCCTCTCTCATAGTGGCCGCTCTCCATATAGTCTTTGAGCTTGCCCATCATCTCATCCGGGTTCTGAAACCTAACCTTGCTAACCTCGTCAAAGACCACTACGTCTTTAACAGCTAGCTCGCCAGGAACTCTAGTTCTTAAGTTGTAGAATAGAACAGCTGGTGATATGATTCCACCAGATATTATCCTAACATAGTTGCTCACATTTCTGTAGAGATACATCTTCCCAGTTTGCCTAGGGCCAAACTCAACCATATTCACATTGCCCTCAGCTAGCGGTATGAGGCGTGAGAGTAGGAGAAGCTTTTGCCTAGGGCTATAGACGGTGGGGTCTAGACCAATGGTATTTATCAAAACATCTATCCACTCATCAAGTGTGAAACACTCTCTAGCCTCCTCAAGAATCTTTGGGTCTGTATCAGGTGCTTGAAAAGGCTTGAAGTCTGCTACAACCACTGAAATAGGCCTCCCAAAAACCTCTATGGGGATATCCGACTTCTTGAGAGTTATCAGCCCCCACATCCCAGTTGTTAGTGTAGCCCTATTCCTATTAACAATGTCTACAGGCACCAGAGCCCATATATCAAGCGCCTGAATAACACCAACATGAGTCTCTGTCTCAATATCAACATACACTCTCAGCTCGTCGATTAACCTAACAACACCTTCCGTGACCAACTTGTGCTTAACAACCTCCTTCTCCTCAGGCTCATAATAATGATCTTTAACAAAATTTCTTAACTTACTTTCCCAATCACCACCGCCATACATGAACTCGGAGATTAGAAACTCAGCCACATACCTAGGAAGCTTGGCTAACTCAAGCTCATAGGCAAGCCTCTTATCAACAGCGTAATCGCCAAAACACCTCTTAACCTTATTAAACAACTCGCTCACACAATCACCCAATATCTAAGAGCGTCTTCCTCCTCTTAGGACCTGCAGACTCTACAACATCTATAACAATATCCAAAGAGTTTTCCTCACCACGCCAAACCCACTTGAGAACACCTTTATATTTACCCGGCTTCAGAGGAGGTGTTGAAATTCTATACCTCCCCTCTACAATACTGAAAGAACCCTTACCCCAAGGCAACTCATACGTAAACACTATCTCCTCACCCGATGGGTTAACAACATCGACCTCGATATAAGATCCCACATCAGGCTGCAGAGAAGTGTTCAAAACATTGACAATGGGTCTCTCCGGCATAACAACTTCTTCCTCCTCAGAAATCTCCTCACCAGAGAGCACCGCTAGCAACTTCTTGAGCTCTCTAAGCTCAGTCTCGTTCATGCCAAACAGTTTAGCAACAGCAACATCCAGCTCCTCCTCAACCTTTCTAAGCTCACCCTCAAGACCCCTTCTACCCTTTTCATAGATCTCTCTAGCAAGCTCGTGAGCTCTCATAGAAAGCTCAACTATTTTCTGATGATTAGGGTTACACTTATCGAATTTAGGAATGCGCATATTTTCAAGCATACCTCCTACCATGTAGACACCATATACAGTTGCTATTGTGGAATTTAGTATTCCAGCAATATAGTATGCTTCATCTCTATCATAGAGTGGTATCAGTATCACTGTATGATCAGGTATGACAACTTTTTTACCTAAATACCTACTCTCAACAGGCTCCACAACAGCGACATGAAATCCACCAGCTTGCATACGTGCCGATACCTCCTTCCAGACAACTTTATAAGGTGCAAAAGTATATGAGCCGATATCATAAACGGAATAAAATGGGTTTCCCTTACCCCACAGTTTATGTACCGATCTACCTTCCAGCTCCCTCTTATACATATTTAAGTAATCGTAAGTTTGTGGGAACTTTACTTTAAAGTCACTCTCACGAAGAGGTTTGCCTGTTTTAGGGTCATGCGGCACAATTATGTATCTGTCCTCGAAGCTTACATACCATTTCTTCACGTCTCTTCCTCTTATCAACGGATATACTAGATCTGGTTCCACGGCAACCTCAACTTGCTTAACCTTTTTCTTCTGGCCTGGCTCAGGAGGATTTGTGATCCTGAGTTTTCCATCGTGAAGTTTTTCAAGTATTTTCACAAAGTATACCTGGTTTAGCGCCACATTTACTCCTTCGTGGGCTTCATAATACTGGCTTCTACCAACCATTTTTCTGATGGCTTCAAGTGCTCGTGGAGTTACCTGCATCCAAGGACTGGTAGGATCATTTGTTATTAGAGGAGCCATTACGGCTTCAAACCGTTGTGTTGCCTTTAACACTTCCTCTAAAGGCGTGTCTGTTGGTATAGGCTTCTTTGATGTATTGGCCCATACTATGTGTTTAATCTCACTAATGTTGCTCTTGTATACCTCTCCCATCTGCGGACATCTGCCATTGTTAATGTCTGATAGGCTACACACCTTCTCGACAACTATTGCAGCTGTTCTGTTTACTGCCCCCTCAAACGGATATAGTGTTACAAGGTCGTGGATCACGTGTATACGGGTCTTCCTAACAAGGAAATCTCTGAAGCCTGCACCTGCCTGAGTTTTAAATACTGTGAATGGCATTAAGAAGCCCAGCTTGCCTCCCTCCTTGAGGTATAGATCAAAGCATCTCGCTAGGAAGAGCATTGCCAGATCTCTCTTAACTTTGCCTAAACCTGTCTTACCTTTGATTTCGGCAAGTCCGTATCTAACCCACAAATCTTTGCTTATCTCCCTATAGTTTTCTGGTAGGTTTTCCCAGTTTACCCATGGTGGGTTGCCCACAACGTAGTCGAACTTCCCTTTAAGTATTGGTGCAAAGGCGTTTCTCAGGATTGAGATCCATACATCGTCTTTGCCCTCTTCCTCGAGCTTGAGTAACTCCCCAAACAACTTTCCTAGCATTTCAGCATCTCTTTCGCTTACATCTTTAAACTTATACCTAATTCTATTCTTAAAGTCCTCAACGCTATACCTATTCCTCAGAGCCTGGGATATTTCGGCCAGTATCTCGGGTAGCAAGCCCTTGTCAACAACATTTATAGGTATCTGAAACTCTCCAACAACTGTTCTAAGTATGTACACATCGCCGGTCAGCTGCGTGCTTCTCTCAATCATTATCGAGTCGGCTAGGTACACAGGTATCTCAATTTTCCCTCTGGCATAGCTAAGCAGGTCTGCTATAGCCAACAGATAGTTTGTTCTAGCTGTGAGGACCGCCAATGGATTAAGATCGTATCCCACAACATTCTCTAAGACATAATCTAATAATTGGTCTGTTAGGTAGTGCTCCTCGGCATATCTCCTAAGCCTGCTTATGTAGAGTACTAGGAATGTCCCTGAGCCACATGCCGGATCCAAAACCCTTATCCTAAGAGGTTTTAGCGAGTCTTCCTCACCCATCTTAAGCAGGTTATCTAGGCTCAGACCAATTTCATCTAGTAATAAGTTGGCTAGCCAGTCTGGTGTGTAGAACTCTCCGAGTCTGTGCCTCAAGTCGCTTGGAACAAGGTTCTGGTAGAGCCTCTTCAGCAAGTCCCTGGCAAACTCGGGCTCTAGCTGGGGTGTGGCCACCTCGTAGTCCGATAGTCTTCTAGCTATCTCTGCTATAACATCTGCTAGGTCTTTATCGAGTTCGTCTAGATACCACGAGAAGTAGTCGCCCTCTAGGAAATTCTCGATGTTGAGTAGCTTTCTGAATAGACCCCCACTCTCAAGATCTCTTAGAACATCTTTAACACCTTCAACGCCACCTCTAGAATATGCGTCGTCGAGTTCGGCTACATAGGATCTGTAGAACCTCCCTCCACCGTACAAGTATGCTATCTCAGCGGCTAACAGCTTCATTATTAGAGCATAATACGTGTGGATAGAGAATATCAGTGCATCGTAATCTATGCTTTCCACAAGGCCATACTCGCTCGCTAGCTTCGGCAACTCCTCAAGCTCTTCTGGTTTATAGCCTGTTGCCTGCTTGAAGAGCCTCATCCAGTCTTCGAATAGAGTTTTTGTTCTGGGGCTTTTGCTCTGTTTAAGCTTGTTGTAGAGCAACTTGATGGCTTTTCTCGCTATTTCAGACTGGGGCCCGAAGTCCCTGACAAGACTATTGACATCCAAATTCTTTCTTCTGAGACCTCTTAAAGCCTCAACAAGCTTTACTACAACCTCGCGCCTAATGTCGTAGGGCCCTCTCAGCACCCACGCATCGCTTCTAGGATCATATCTGACAAAAGCTATTCTATCGCTTATTATTACACCTAGATACCTAGACCACTCAGATTTGCCTCCAGCCTCATCCCTTATGTATCTTATGACCTGCTCCTTAGCTCTTTGAATATCGTGGGCCGAGGACAGCTTGCCAGGGGCTTTATACTCTACAATTACATGCCCATATAAGGCATCAACCCTAGCACCAGAGACCAACGTATACTCATACTTACCAGCAACACTTTGAAGACCCAGAGGCTTCAAAATCTTTTCCTCTATACACGACGAAACCCTTACCCTAACATCCTCCTCTGTAGCGGCTCTAAGAACAGAATTCTTAATACACAACATTATATCATCAATATCTAGCTGAGGAACACTAATACGCTGAGACACCCTAATTCACCTCTTCCTAGGCCTAACTCTAATTACAAATACAGAAACTTTATTTGAGCGAGGGCTCACACCATAATAGTAATTGAAAACTCCATGACACTTCGGGCACTCAATCCTCTTGACGGTGTAGAATCTAAATTTCCACGGTTTTCTGAGAAGCTTAAACCCCTCCTCACTTGAATCATAACCACAGAACGGACATTTGACCATGTTCCCACACCTTTTCTTCTGTTCTATAGCATCTTCCAACACTAGTTACAGCTAATGTAGACATAGACTCTTCAGCGCCTGTTATAAAATCTGCTATGAACAGAGTAAATAAAGGTATCTATCCCGGCAATAACGTTTTAAGATGTCGCTTTTCATATCTATTCTATGATATTTTGGATCTCCAACAAAGACTGTTAGACATAGCTGGTGAGTCATTCTTTGTTGGTCTTAGGAATTCTAAGCACTTTGATGTTTTAACTCTTTCTTCGATGAACCCTTTAATGCACTTAATACATAAGTAGCGGTATATGCCAAGCTATATTATGACTGGAAAATTGGGGTGGGATAGGCTAATGGAGGCAATGGCAACTCTTATATCCAGGTAACAACACTTATCTCACTCCCTGAGGCAATTGACAAATTTGCTAGAGCCCTACAAAACATGTCTTACTTGCTAGGACATCTCTTTTCAAAGAGCATTTGCTACTACATCAAAGTATTTTGTTTTTGTATTGCTTGCAGAATCTTGTAACAATCTAGGTGATGAAAAGCTCCTAAAGAATTGAGAGAATTAGCTATATATGTTGTTTTGCAAACCAGGTGAAAATAGAATGGCTTTGAAGTGGTTGTTATGTCGGGCGAGAGCTCAGAGAATGTTATTGAATTGGCTCAAAGATTTCTTGTGTATGCCAAATACGATTTAGAAATAGCTGAGATATTGTATTCGCTGGAGGCGCAGAAACAGAACCATTATTATAAGCAACAGGCTCTCTACTACTTAGAGCAGGCCTCAGAAAAGACCCTAAAGACCTATATTATTTATCTATGGGTTCTCCAGCTAAGCTTCGTTACAGAGATTGCTGAGAAGATAAATACATCAGAGAAGTTTAGAGATGTTCACAATCTGTTGAAGAGAATTAGTGGTTATGTAGACCCGAGAAAACTGGGACACGAATTCCGGGGGTTCTTAAAAGATTTCACTAATTTATTTGAGAGCTGGTGCTCGGGAAGGCTAATCGATTACATGAATTCTACACTAAGTCAAATACCTACTAGCCTAGCTAAGAGTAAGGAGCGGATTATAGAAGGCGGTGTTGAGGAAGGGGCTATGCCGAGAGAAGCAGCTGAGAAATTAATTGATTTGATTGTTTCATATTATTCGCAACCAGTACCCATTGTAATGGACGACACAAGGAAAAGCTTGTGTATGGATGCCCAATCCATCTTTGGCAGATATTTAGAGTCGATAAATACCGCTGAGCGTTGCCTCGAGCTAACCACACAGTTCGTTGAAAAGGTGGAGGAGCAAGCTGAAACCGTTTATAACAGAGTCCTAAGAGAATACGAAGCATCTCTACTTGTGACAATGAAAATCAAGGAACTGCTATCGGGACTAGCTGAGCTAGCCGGTTTGATACCTTTGCCCAAGGCTTTAAGCGAAAAAAGACTAGAGGAACTCTTAAAAATCATTGTGGTAGACAACCTTGATGTGTTTATGTCAATTCCACTACACATTTGCTTAAGCCGATATTACAATGATGTAAGGTATGGAAAGGTTCAAGAAGATGAGCTAAAGACGCTACCAGATGTCATTAGACTGCTAAGGAATATCCATGAAAAAACAGAAAACATATTCTCGTTAATCTACCATTATGCGTAAACTTCGATACATACAACAACTGATTTATGCCAAAGCATTAATTATATAGCCGGAACACATAGGGGCAAGCATTTTTTGGTAGTACCGGCAGGCTTCCATAACCCAGCATCAGTTCACCAATTATCATGCAACTCATTATAATCTAATTAATAGGAGTTGCTACAACTCTTGACCAGAGAGATGTCTAGTATACTTAAGGCTAGAATTGCTTAACTCCACGCAATAAATCCTTAAATACCATAGATACGTTTGTAATTCAAATCTATGACACGAACAATCTTTAAATCCATTTCTAAATGTTTGATTATCTTATCATACTCTTTATTATCATACCATTCTTTTACTTCATTGCCATAGCCAAAAGGCTCTGGAACATCTATTCCGCTGCTTCTTGCCTTCTCAACCAGGTACTCAAGTTTTAGATCCTTGAATTTCATGTTATGGAATGGTAGAGATGTTTGGAAGTAGTCTATGGTGAAGGTGTTGTGCCATAACTCATTTAGATTTGGTAGAGTTTCCACGTTGTATTCTACTCCTTTCTGTATGAGAAGCAGGACATCGAATCTAAGTATGTTGAAGCCTATAACACTGAGAAAGTCTATTCTATTATTCTTCTGATCTTGAACGAGTCTTCTCAAATAATCGTAGAATTGAAGAACCACATTTCTCTCCCCTCCAAGCTCCCACTCAGCAAAATAATGAAACTTTACGCTATGCCCATCCCATATCTTTGAAGATTCTGGTTTGTATGGAGTCCAATCCTCTAATACGCCAATAACAATTATTTTCTCTCTTCTAAAGATGTCCTCGTTTCTCGGCCTATAGGTTTCTACGTCTAGATAGAAAACCCACAACCTCTCTCACAACACCATAATCCACAGCAACTCTGTACATCATACCGCTCACCATATCAAAGTTCTCTCAGTGGATAATAAATGCTTTAGAGATGATATACTAAAGCGCTCTTGATTAGCCCCAGCTCTCGAAAACAATGAGAACCCTGGTGAATATGCTGCTGCAGAAGGTTTGCAAAGGACTTTATCGAGAAGTGCTTTAGGGATTAGCCGATCTATTCTTGTCGACACCACATATTCATCCTCATGACTGTTCTAGATTATGGTATGGGCAGTCCTGCTTTGCTGAAAGCACTCTTTATTTCTTCTGCATATTTATTGATTCTCTCTTCAGCTGTTTCTCCAAATTCATTTCTTCCTCTTCCATATACGTAGCTGTGGAATGGTATTCTCTGAATGGGGTTCTTGATCCCCAGTGCACTTCTGTGTTTTTTGAGTAGGCGTTCTGATTCGCCACCCATTGCTATTACGACAGGCTCTTTCCCAGTGATCTTCTTTACCAGCTCTAGCTCTTTCTTTAAAAACTCTAGGCATGGTTTAGGCACATCCCTGATTTTCTCTTCTGCTTTACCCTTGCACTTGATCAAATCTGTTACCAGTATTCTGCTGTCGTAGTAAACGAATGTATCTTTCTCCATCGCAAACCTCTCTTCGACAAGCCCAAGCCTCTTCAAAGCATTTGCCAAGTAGATATTTGCAGTATCTATAATCCATGCTCCTGTCGGCCTCAAGGCAACTATAACCCCATTCAACTCCCCAGTATACCTAAACAATATGTAGTAAACATCTTTTCCACAAGGAAACTTGTTTTTGAACCACCAACACCATTTGTTTGATAGGCTGTGCTCAGACAGCTTCTCAGAATCCCAAGAACCCCTATATGGACAGCCCACAAAATTACAGTTCATAACCTCGTTCTGCAAATCATAAAACCCCTCAATCATAGCATATCACCAAAAGGCTCTACAAATATTAATTTCAATGCCACAATTATATGCTTTGATAAAATGTAAGATTGTGCATTTGGTTGCCGGCTTTAGGTTATTGACGTAACATATTTTGATGATGGCTACGACCTATCATCTATAGCTTTGTGATAGCTTTGCTAGTTCTTGTGCAATTTTGCTAAGCTCCTCAGCTGTTTGGCTAGCTCTCTTAGCTATCTCTAGTAGATATGGCGGTGCTGTTCGTGAAGAGGTCAGATAGCTTCTTATAGATAATGTTGTACATCTCTTTAGCATTGGCCTCGGCGGCCTTCCCCCAACTCAATTACGAAGAAACCATCTGTCACAGCCTCTCTCCTTGCACTATCAGTAAAGGATTGTGCTACGAGAATCCTAAAATGTGATGCTATACACACTTGCATAATTCTACCAAACTCCTCACTAGCAATACCAATGTTTAGTCATCTTTACCACCTAAGCTTAGAGCAATGAATCTCTATGCACAGTATAGATGGCTGGGGTAAGGATAACTGAGATGCATTTATATACCTAGGACTCGGTTAGGTATTGGGATGTTGTATGGGTTGTGGTGTTAAGGTGTGGCTTGTCCCTGGGTCGAGGTTTGATGAGCTGGAGAAGGGTGTGGCTATAATCCCTGTGGGGTCTGTTGAGAGGCACGGTGACCATCTTCCTTTGGGGACAGATGCTTTGGAGGCTATGTATGTTGCTGAGAAGGTGGCTGATGAGCTTTGTGCACATCTCTTCCCACCTGTGTGGTATGGTGCAGCGAAATCGCTTGCGCGGTTTAGTGGAACAATAGATGTTGGCGATGGCCCCCTCTATGCATATATGTGTGGGATTCTGAGGGGTGTGGCGTCCATGGGCTACAGAATTATAGTGGTTGTCAACGGCCACGGCGGCAACACCCTAGCTCTTCGGCTAGCCGCCAAGAAGGTTTCGTTTGAAACTGGCACCTCTATACTGGTTGTGAACTGGTGGAGTGATCTAGCCCAGGAGAAGAGGCGAGAACTCTTCACATACCCCGGGCACGCAGGCGAGGACGAGACCAGCGCCGTACTCCACATAGCCCCAGAAACAGTCGATATGTCAAGCGCTAGAGACCACATCACCGAGCCCATACCCAGCATAACAGTCTACTCACCCAAACTCGAAGAGAAGCTCTATCCAAGAGCAGTCCTAGGCAAACCAACCCTAGCCTCCGCAGAGAAGGGCCGTATATGGCTGGAAGAGGCCGCAAAGGACCTTGCAACAAAGGTTAGAGAAGTGGCAAAGCTCCTAGAACTCAAAGTGTAGAAGGGTCAGGGATTAACCCAAGAATTGCAGTGCCTACTACACAGAACTACCTATCATAGCTATATATTTTCTTAACAAAGTATATAGCTAAAACGAGCAATATAAATGCAATTGATACATGAATTACAGCAGAGAATTCACGGTGAACATAGAGTCTCACACTAAAACTGTTACATTAACACAAACTATAATTCAGACAGCAAC
The DNA here is from genome assembly GCA_038735125.1 of Ignisphaera sp. Lineage (NCBI taxonomy): Archaea > Thermoproteati > Thermoproteota > Thermoprotei > Desulfurococcales > Desulfurococcaceae > Ignisphaera > Ignisphaera sp. The sequence goes on along the minus strand of JAVYNU010000007.1, from coordinate 40,714 downwards.
TAAAACACAGACTATAACGGAAACCACGCCTGTAACAATAATAGAAGCTAAAACTGGGACAGAAACTTGGCAATTTATGATAAACCTGGCGGTGAGTCCCTAAGTAAGTACACAACCTCAGTTCTTCAGGCTCAACTATTTAGGCATTGTTAAGCTGATTTTTGCGTAACTGCCTTGATGGTCTGTATCTATTGCATTTACTCTAAAAACTTAACCGCCATGCTCTGCACATTCTCAGCAAAGAGAAGATGATATTGAGGAGTAGCGTTACAGCATCTGTTGAGATGGTGAAAAAGTGTTGGGGAATCTATAGCCCCTATCCAGTTGCTGCCTATCTCTTCTTTTTTCTAGCATACACCTCTATTTCCATGGCTTTTCTCTCTATAGATTTGGCGACTTCAGATGGTCTAGAGTGGTATGCGTGTAGAGCTATTCCAATGGTCCAGCCGGCCAACGGCCACACAAACCACATAACCTCTGGAGAGATCCAAAGGTTGGCGAATATCAGAAAGGAGTTGACAATAATATACACAACCAGATGTGTTATAAAGCCTCTTCTAGCATTCTCAACCTCGAGCTCTTTCCAAGCCTTGATAAACTCCCTTAACGAAACCTCGCCACCCACAACACCACCTACACATACTAGCGCTAAAATTTCTAAACCAAGTACCATACCCTCACTCTAGCTTCTTTGGCTTGGCCACTTCAAGTATGTACCTAGCTCAGACTACATGTAACCTCTGCATGTAGCCCCAATCTCGTTCCACAGCTTCTATTGATTTGTGCCAGCTGTTGGCTATAGGCTGTGCAATAGCTTGTCATAGAAGTTTTCTTTCTCCAATGGCCACGACAACTATGTTGCATGGTTTTAGCAGGTATGCTACTCTGTAGGAGCCCACACGGGTTTTGCAAAGCTCTTCTAGCGGGGGCTTTAACTTCTCTTCGCATATGGGTTTTTCAGCTAGTTGCTGAAGCCTCTCGCTAACTCTATTGGTAATATCTTTTGGTGCTTTCTCAAGAAATTTTCTAGCACTTTTCTTGATGTCTAGACTACACCCCAATTCATCTACCTCTTAATATTACCTCTCTTGATAATGCCCAGCTCCAGCAGGTTGCTGTAGACCTCGTCGTCTAGAAGCAAATCGAGTGTGTCTATATACCCCTCAACCTCTTTAGCATACTCGTGGCTCCACCTAGCTAGTGCATCTATGTTGCTCTCACTATACTCTCTAACAATGTTGAGTACAGCTACTGTTGCCGATGTCCATGCAAATGCTAGGTACATGGAGTAGGCAGCAAACTGCAAAACAGCGTCTGGGGCTCTGCTGGTCAGCCTATTGGCAAACTCCTCTAGCCCCAGCCTAGCCACCCTGTCTGCTATCCACAGATCCCTCTCCACGAGAATAGACATGGCGTAGACGAGGTCATCAGCATACTTGTACCCACTGGACTTCAGTCTCTTAGCCAAGGATTTGGCAAGCTCCTCCACAACACCTCTAAACTCAGCTAATGTTAGAGCCCCCGAGGCAAGCGAGGTGTGTATACTGTTGCTGAGATCAACCAAAGAGAACGCTATCCTAAGCCAAAACCTCTCAACAAGCGCAGGAAAACCACGCTCAAGATTATCGGTGTTGAGAGCAACACGTATCTCATCTCTCAAAGCCTCCTCAAACACCTTATCAAGTCTCTCAAGCATCTCTTTGCCAACAAGCCTCTTAAGCCTGTCAACAAAACCATAAACCTCTGCACCAACATCCTCACCAACAGCAAGAGCCAGCGGAATAGTTGTACCCCTAAAACATCCGCGAAAGAGAAGCACTACATCCACAGTCATACAATGCTCCCAAACATTTATCCAGATATCCAGACATCTTTATATCTAGATAGGTAGGTATAAAAAGTCTTTTAAAAATCTTTATATTTGTCACACAAGCGCATATAGACCATTTTGACATGTTCGATGTAGTGGTAAAAAGAGGTAAAGTGGTGCTCAAAGCCTCCTACAAACCTCCACAGCCCTAATCTACTCAAACTGAAGATCAAGAGGAAGAATATAGTGAGAGACCACAGACAAACACCATCAACACAAATTCCTATCTCGACTCATAAAATTTTGACACCCTTTAAATTTTCTATACACCCATCCCACCTCAGCAAAAAGACATCCCATACTACATTAAACTAAATTACGAAACTAATTTGCTACTTAACTATCAGTTTCATTTTGACGTAATAGTTAAGGTTGCGAAGTCCTATCTATTGTAGTGAAATACTTGCTTCACTTCAAATTAATTGGTGTTAATTTCATTATCATTTATTTTACAAGTTTTCCTTTCTATTCTTCCTCGGAGTTTTTAGTTAGTTAAGAGCTTTACCACTTCATAGAGTTTGCAAAGCAAGGCAATAACTCAATTGGGGTTTTATTTTGTTTTATTCATTTATGTCTCTAGCCATGTCTAAAATTGCTCTTATGTTTATCGCTATTAATGCTAGATGTATTATACCTCTTGCCCTCCCATGTTTGCCAACACCTTGTAATTTTATAAGCTTTTTGAAAAGCCCATTGACAAATTTGTTGTAATATCTAACTAAACAGATTAGGCCGAAGCATGTTTCTGAAAAACATTCTAAGAATTTAGAAATAGATATTAGGCTGGGAAACAAACTCTTGCTATAGTGATTTATATGGTGGTGTATCTCCCTTAAGACATGTCTACCCCTATTAATTCTTATCATACTAGCAGTAGTACCCAACACATTGCTACCAACTTCATCGGTAGCTTTAGACTGGCTCGCGGAATTCAAGCTTGTAAGAACCCCTACGAGGTGTATTCTGGTCAACCAGTTCTAGCCTTTACTTATGTTCCTATTACTTATGTTCCTAGCAGTGGAGATGTTACACTAGAGGCTACGATAACCGTTGAGGCTAAGACCAATGTGACCGAGCTTCAACCTCCACTACCTACAGCTATACTCTATAGTGTTAAGATGGTTCCTATCCCATGGGCTAGGGGGTGGTACCTAGCCTACATACCTGGGCTACCGGCAATGACGCAGAGTTTTGAGGTTAAGTTCCCCTTCAAAACTGTAAGGGCTGGGTTTAGTATTGTTAGTAGCGTTGAGTACAAACTTATTGTGAATGGCAGTGTCATTGTATATGACAGCTATACTGTGAGGAAAGCTGGGGTTTTTCAAGAAGATCCCTCCACTGGTATACGCATCTCTCTATGATGTTCTCGAGGACCCAAGTCTGATAGAGGAAAGGAGGTGAGGTTCTTGATTATAGCATTTGATGAGAGTACAGCTTTGAAGAACTTAATCAGTAATATCGTACATATAGAGATTGGTCTTGGTGGCCAGCAATGAGGGTTGTAAGGACAGAATGGTATTTATCGTAACAGTGTTGACACTAACAATATCGGTACACCCATTCATAGTAAATGCGTCAGAAAGTCAGGGAAACTAGACGCTATAGTATAGTGTTCTATTATTGTTTGTTTCAGGATAGGATAGGGATAAGCAGTTTTAAGTCAAGTGTTTGTGGAGTAGCTGCCTAACAGTGTCTAGGAATTTTTCTAGTGATGGGTCTTGCAGGGGGTGTACTTCTCCTCCTAGGTGTCTGTGATGTGGATGGGTTTGGATTTCTGGGTGATGGGGTCGGTTATCCCACCACTCCTCATAGTCATAAGCTCTCAGGTAGTAACCATAGGCTATGAGATTATTTCCTTGCCAGTACTCGCGTATTTCCACTAACACACTGGTGTGAGGAATGATTATCCTTACATTTAAGTACTCTATGTCTCCTTCATCAGTAGTATAGTGTTCGATAACTCTGACTACAGGGTTGTATTCGCCTAGAAACTTGTTGACCAAGTCTAATACGTTGCGTAGCCTTGACAAATATCTTTATCCCTTTAGCATTGCTAGTACACGTTTCTTCCTCTCCTCTAGCTTTCCAAGTCTTGTCTTTAGGTAGAGGTATTCTGACCAGAGAAGATCTACCTCTGGGTTATCAATGCCTCTACTGGTGAACAGTTCCTCTAGCTCCCTCCAGTCCCCGACACCTAGCTTTGTAGCTATTTTCTGAAGCCTAGCCTCGACTACCGCAGCCTCTCTATTAATCCTCTTCAGCATAACCTCTAAGCTCTCACGTACAATCGGCTCCAAGATCTTACCCACTACATAAATTATTAGAAAACTAGTTAAAATATTGTTAGCTATACCGAGACAGACATCTAGATGACCATTTCAGCTCTCAGAACTGTGGATATACAATATCCAGTGGAGATTTATTGAATAGAGCTATGTATCTAAAGCAAACCCATCTCTTGGAAACCTCTACAAGCATAACACAATCAATCTCCACACAGCTTCTTTATGGTCTATGGTCTACTCTACAGAGGTAACACAGATAAAAGCTTATTGCATAGAGATTATCGCATCCACATTCCTTTAGCTTTAGCTCGAAATCTGTTATCAGCTTCAATACCTTGTTGTGACAGTTGCTGCAAATCTCCTTCTTTTGGTGTATACCCAAGAGTTTCTTCTTAACGAAAAATTCTCCTTATTTCGCTTACCACACCACATCTACCCATGACATCGCCTTAGCAGAACCTTGGTATAGTTGAGAAAAGTTGAAATAGTATTGAGTTATTGCGTTGAGGTGCTCTTCTCTAGCTATGTTACTCCATTTGGTATCCAAACCAATCAACGCTGGAAAACCATGCAAAGTTATTTGTATAGCATAGCTATAGAGCTCCCGAGGCAAGCGAGTGTTGCAACTAGACCTCCAAACTCTGGACTCTGGTGAGGTTGTTGATGTTGAAGAGTATGGTGAGTGCATAGAGGAAAGGGTTAAAATAAAAAAAAAAAAAAAAAAAAAAAAAAAAAAAAAAAAAAAAAAAAAAGCTGGCATAAAAGTTGTTACAGAACAAAAGCTACACTTCAAAGCTGTGATCATAGATAATGAAATACTCTACCTAGGCTCGATAAACCCATTGAGCATAATAGCCATCAGGTATATACCATCAGACTACATGGTTAGATTTGAAAGCGAAGCACTAGTAGACGAAATAATTGAAAACACCATAGGAAAAGAACTTTACGAAAAATGGATAAGCTAGAATCCTAGGAAATGCATCTAAAACATCGTTACAAATGAAATTGAGCATAACAAGAACTACTAGAAGATATTGCTATACAAGACTTTATGACGTATTTGTCACATTTTCCAAAAACTCTTCAATTTTATATGGCAACTAGCAACTAAATGCCAGAGCCATCATAGGCGACTTGATCGACGTGGCAATAGGCAATAGCCTCAAGGTAATTAAACCCATTTAGTGAATAATAAACGAACTTCGAGAGAAGAGTGTGGCTTGTGAAATCCATGTAGATAGTCAAAGGTTGAAAATAATAGAAATAAATCGTGGAGAGGTCTAGCAAGCTCACTACTGTATTAAATATCTTTCTGAACATCAGTCATGATCATCGTCACACCTTTTGCTAAGCCTATGAAGAAATGTTATTTTGAAACTTACCCAGAGATAAAGATAATTATCTAGTTGTTGTTATAGTTATAGGGCATTAATAGGGAGCTGAGATTTATGTTGTGGGATCTCTCTGGAGATAGAGGTAGAGAGGTAGATGGGTTTAGAGTAGTCTCAGATGGATCCATAGTGTTTAACAGAGCTGAGCGTGTAATTCGCTTAACTAGACAAGTGCTTTTACCAGAAGACGTTATTGCATTTGCGTTTGCAGGTGTATTGGAGGAGAGTGGGGTGAAATACGTTGTTGTCGCCGGCTATACAGCGATACTATTTGGTAGAGGCAGGAGGAGTGACGACATCGACTTTATAATCGAGGAGATCGATGAAGATGTATTCGTAGGGATTTGCAGGAGAGCTTGGAAGGCAGGCTTCACACTGATGCAGGGAGATATAGGGGTTGAGGAGTCAGTTAGAAGAGTGTACAGAAGCTACCTAGCTGAGGGCTACAGTGTTAGGTTTATGTATAGAGACACCGTTCTCCCAAATGTGGAGATCAAACTAGCGAGGACAGAGGCTCATAGATACGCATTAGATAATAGTATAAAAGTAGTGATAAATAATGAATCTGCTATTAGAATATCTCCCCTAGAGCTACAAATAGCTTACAAGCTATTTCTAGGCACTGAAAAGGATGCTGGCGATGCTGTGTTCCTCTACACGCTCTTCAGAGACTTTATATATGGTGAAGAGCTGGAGAAGTGGTGCGCAAAGCTGAAAGCAAATTGCAGAGTGCTAGAGGGGGTGTGAGCCATGGTCAACAGTCTTGTGGAAGAGCTTAGGGAGGAGCGTAGGAGAAACCTCGAAGATGTTATTCGTAACGCTCGCTGGGAAGCTGAGATGGTTAGGAAGTTGGGCATTAAGTGGTTTGAGCAAAGAGACAAGTGGCTCATTGAGGCGTGGAAAGCCGATAGAGAGATGTGGAAAGACCCAAGAGTAAGAGAAGCATTAATAAAAACAATTTTAGCTAAAGACAGGCCCACTAAAAGATCACCGCAATAAACCGGTCATGAACCCTCTCCACCAAAACACCGTCAATGATGTTAGAATCCCATGCTAGTGTATAGGGTTTTTAATACTGCTAAGCTCTGGGCGCCTCAAACTTTTATCTCGGTCTTAATAAGCCATTCACTTGAGAGTGATTATTTGGGGTGTTCCATGGTTATTTAGGGTCTCCGCCCTCAAGATCGCCATACAAAATGCTTATAAGCTTTGTCCAAGCGCATAGGGGTTAGCTGGATAAGATATCACTGTAATACCTCTCCAACCGGGGCTTTAAGTCTAGGTACTCTCTTAAGATCTTGGCTTCAAATTCTAGTCTCTTCTCCCTATCTCTATCAACTATGACTACACCATTGGATATAATTTCATAGGCTAGTAGCAGTGGTGCTGTTCTGAGATCAACCAAGTCGACTTTTATTCCCAAGATGATCCTCGAGCTCTAGAGCCAGTTCTACGAATTCTCTCCATTTGAGTGGGCTCTCTGTGTAGATGGCTATATCGATATCGCTCTTATCCCCGTATCCACCCGTTGCACGCGAACCGAAAACATATGCAAATACTATGTCGCTTCTCTTCTCAAGCACCTCCCTAGCTCTAGCTACAAGGTTCTCACAACCATTTGTCTTGGGATCAATATTCTTGTCTGCAACATATTTATAGATCTTGTTTATGAGGTGTTCAAGCTCTTCAACCTCGTTAAGAGCTTCGTAGAGCTTCTCGTAATCGATCTCGGCATAACCGTGTACTAGTATGTTTCTGAGGTCTATCCACAACTCGAGCTTCCTGGCCTCGTCACCGTCTAGTATTCTACAGTCTCTAAGCATCTTTGCGATATCTCGATACCTCTCGGGCTTGCCGAGTCTCAGAAGCGATGCAAGTCTCATACCAACATCGATTATCGCTTCAATTGCGAGGTGCAGATACCCCCTCAATAGCACCCCTCAATACCAGATCGCCGGCTATGTCATCTGGTTTTTCAATACCGGTTCTGAGCTTGTACAAGATCCCTATGCAGTTTTTGGCGAAAGCTAGCCTGTCCTTAACGATCATGCACAGGCTTCACCACTGCCCTTCGATAACATATGTTACATAACATTATAAACCAGCTATTATATCGCATCCCCCATCTATCAATACACTAGCACTCTAAAATAGTTAGTGCTTGAACTTTGATAGAAATTTTCAAATATGCTCCACCCTCATCGCATACAGAGAGCCTATTAAGAGATACGATACAAAACAAAGCTAAAGCATCTACTAGAGCTGGGATTCTACGATCCGCCAATAGGGCTCAAACCGCTGATAAGATAATTCTCCAGATGCCACCCTATCTCCTCTTTTTATTGCACACATTCCTATTTCCATGGCTTTACCCTCTATAGATTTTAACAGCTTTCGAGAGTCTGGAGGAGTATACATGTAGGGCTATTCCAATGTTCCAGCCAACGTCCACACAAACCATATAACCTCCGGAGAAATCCAAAGGTTGACGAATACCAGAAACTGTGCACCGAAGCTTTCATGCATGTTTCAGCCATAAATGCAACACCCTTCTGCGTTAATGCTATAATGCTTCACTAAACTCTTTTTCTCTTGGCACAGTATCTGCTTTATTGCATGGGTAAATCATAGTGACTAGAAGTTCCCTATGTCAATAAATCTAAGCCTAGTCCTTCGACCAATTGCCTTCATAAAAATTTATGTTTTGCTCTATTTATTGTGGTCTAGGTGCTTGTATGCCCGTAGTTGTTGTATATATGTGGAGCGGTGTGTCGAGAGAAGCTAAAGAGAAGATTATTAAGGGTATAACCAAGGTTTTTGAAGAGCTTGGAATCCCTGCCCAAGCTGTTGAGATCATTATTCATGAAGTTTCTAAAGAGAATTGGGGTGTAGGCGGAGAACCGGCAAGTGAAAAGTTTAAAGAGGTCAAACCACCGTAGCGACGGACCTCCTCCCCACTCTGAATAGCGAGGCTTTTGACCAGCTAGCCAACAGTTACATAAAGAATGCGGCATATGATGACCGTTAGCTTATGAAGAGTAGAGAATCTATAAAGACCTTCACCTCTCAAACCCCTCCTCAAGATATGTTTTCGCCAGTTCACCAGATCTGAGCTCTCTTCTTTGAGAGAGGCCGCAAGTTTTTCAGTATGTCTCCTCAGAGACTCTCTGAGTTTCTCAATGTCTACACCCCTCTTAGCAGGCTTAAGAACAATACCATCTCTAATCCCAACAATAAGCTCGTCACCCTCATCAATACCGAAAACATCGCGAACAGCCTTCGGCAAAATTATATAACCTTTTCTTCCAACCCTCAACCTAAGAGCCAAACCAAGCCCACCCAAGGTAAAACCTATTGTTGTAGCATTTAGAAAGGCTTGGAATATGCTAGCTAGTTTTAGATAAACTTGTTGTGCATGGTTAAACTTTATATATCTGGTTAGCTATTTCTTAGTCTGGTAAACGTGTATGAGAGTGGTTTTGAAGGTTCATAGGAAGGGTGTTATAGTTTTGCCTAAGAGATTGAGAGAGGCGATGAGAGTTGGTGAAGGAGATTATGTTGTGGCTGAGGTTGTTGGCGAGGAGCTTGTTTTAAGGGCTTTGAAGCCTATGGTCGTCGATGTTGATCCGGAGGTTGTAGAGAAGATCCTTCGCGAAGAATATGATTTGGAGAAGGCTAGGTTTTCGAGGATGGTCTCAAGTGGAGAGACTCGTTCTTGATACCAGTGTAATTATAGAGTACATCGTTTTGAGGAGCCCCTACAGACCCATTGTTGCTAAGCTGTTTGATAAAGCATCAACAAGCGGGCTAAAACTGTATGTTAGCGCCATCACATTAAGCGAGGTGCTATATATAGCATCGAGAATCTATCAAATTGCTGGTGTAGATGATCCTAATAGAAAAGCCCTAGACTTTATAGAATGGATTAAGAGTAGAGTTGAAGTAATTGACATAAACAGCGATATAGCGCTTAGAGCCGGAGAGCTAAAGAAGCATTTGCATATAGCATTACCAGACTGCTATGTCATAGCATCTGCAGAAAAAGTCAAGGCAACACCCCTCTTCAAGAGAATAGAAGATGAGATGAAGCCAATAATAAACGATCTGGGGAAACTAGGTGTGAAATTCCTAGACGAGATAAAACTATAATACTGTTAATATCTTGAATCTGCTAAATTAAACACCCAAAAATTTTAGCTGAGGCGAATATCATATAATATTGAGGCAAAGGCTATTGAATTCCAATTTCTCAACCTTTCAATCAAACACTCCACTTTGTTGATAGATTCGCCACAAACCTTTCTTGAACATCTCTTAGCGACAAACATAAAGAGCTTCACAATTCTTCATTTCTACAGATCTCCTAATTTATATCATTCAATTCTTCAAGAGAATCCGATAACCACTTGTAGCGATATCAAGTATTGTACATGTTTATTTTCGCTGAACAGACATACCAAACATTTTCTAAGATAGGTAAGGTGCTGTGGCTAAGCACATACAGTAGCATTAGATTGGTGTTCAATTATTTGTGTGGAGGGTAAAGGAATGTTCCAACAGTCAAACATCTGTGTATATCTCTATCCCCAGATTCGTTGCCAGCTCAACTGCTTTTTCATCTACATATGGAGATACTATCACAAGCTTTGGCTTAACCCTTGCCACCTTCTCATATAGCTTTCCAATCCTCCAAAACACAGCCACATCACCTTTGGATACACTCGATTTCACCTCAACCAGAATATGCACATCGTCTTTGATTGCAAGATCAACCTCGACTATGCTCGGATACCCATAAACCTCGCCAGCCTCATCCCTATAGATCCACCTACCAGTTCTTGCAACACCCAAAATCTTTTCAACAATACCCCTCATACCCTCTCTAAAAGCCTCCTCAGACTCTATACCCCATCTAGCGCCCAACGCCATGAGCTTCCTCTCAAAAGAATTCATTTTCATCGCAACACTCTCATGAAGCCTATTAAAATCTTCTCTAAGAGCCTTCAACTCATTCTCAATAGCTTCGAACCTCTTGTATGCCTCTTCCCACCTCCTGTTGTTCTCCTCCCATCTCTTCTCCTGCTCCTTGACAAATATTAAGAAGTCTTCTCTAAGCCTCTTCAACTCCTCCTCATGCCTATCAAGCCTCTTCAAAACCTCCCCAAAGCCAATAAGACCGGCAACAGCATATCTAAACTCCTCATCCTCTTTCAAAAGCCTGAGAAATTCGCTCTTGAGGCTACTGTTACTAGTAGTTGATGTTGCCACCATCTAGCACAGCCCAACAAACCCCACAGCTTATAAAATGGGTTGGCTTCTTAGAAAAATAAGCATTTTGCTTGTCAGCAACTGCGGAAAAGCATGGCTCAGTATGGGATGAGGGATAATTTGGGCTACAAGGTCTTTCAATAAATGGGATAGCATTGGTTATATGTTTCCAGTTAGTTCATCTCACTACAATAATTCCATTTGTATATCTTGCTCGTAGCAAGGATGCTAAAACCACATTTAAGACTGTTTAAGAAGTAGAGGTTCACATTAATGCTATGCTTTATTGCTAGTATTGCTAGAAGCACCAGGTTAAGGTGTCATCAATTTTTCTATGAGTTACAACCATAGATGTTGTAGCTGTAACTACAAAAGCATTGAGATTGAGGGCATGGAGCCCACAATTGTTTTTAAGTCTTGGAACAGTTCATAACTTGGCAAAACTAGAAGGTGGTGTTGGGCGATTGCACCATGTTTGCTGAATACGATGTGGAGGTTGGCGATGAGGAAAGTCATGAACATCTAGTTGACTTGTATAGGAGGAGAAGTAGAAATGCATTGACTAGAGCTATGAGGGATCTTGAGGCAGGAGACTACGACGGTGCGGTATTCGATGCTGAGCAGGCTGTTCAGCTCTACCTCAAATCTATTATCTTGGAATACACAGACGCTACTCCCCGTACACACAATCTTAGAAAGTTGTTGCAGGTTGTGGGGGAGTTGCTTGGCGCTAGCAACGAATTCAAAGAGTTTATAAAGGCAAACAAATATAAATTGCATACACTTGAGGATGCCTACTACTCCTCGAGGTATCTTCCAAAGGAGTTTAGTAAGGAGGATGCCGAAGAACTTGTTAAATTCGCTGAGGAGGTGATAAAATTTGTCGAATCTAGAAAAGCTAGTAAGGCTTCTCACTAGCAGTAATGTTGATGTTCACGAAGCTTTTGAAAGGATTAGAGCTGTTGTTGAATATATGGGGTGCAGAGCTGTGTTAATTGGTAGTAGGGCTGAGGGTAGGGCCATGCCTGCAAGCGATATAGATATACTGGTTATATGTAAAACACTACCGCAATCAATGCTTGAGATAGGGAGAATAAAGGCTGAAATCATGGACAGAGCTAACATAGATATCTGTAGCAATGTGCATATAGAGATTGTAACAGAAGACTACGCAAAATATTATCTTCGCAAATATAGTGGCATATCTATAGGCATGGACACTGTCTCCTAATCATCTTTCGCATACCTCATTGAAGCAATAACTTATATTTGCTTTTGTCACAATTAGGGATGGTGGTGCCCAAGCCAAAACATGTCACAGCATTGAGTAGGGTTTCGACATGGACACATCTGCCAAACCTTTGATGAATGGATATCGGGGATTCGATGCTTCGGAGATAGCCAAATCTCTAATGGATGCTGTAACAATGCTTATGATGCTGGGTATATGGGCTGTTGACACCAAGTCTCTCTCAACATCTTCTCCATGCAAAGATTGCAAACCTGTGTTTTCTGGGGAATACTATGGGTTATTTGAGGTAAGGATCAGCGGATCTGAAGACCACGGCTTGATATACTCTAGCCTCTGGGTGAGTTATCACAGTAGAAAGGCCGTCGAATTCTATTACACCGAGAGCAAAGAGCTCATAGCCATGACTAGAGGCAATGTCTACAAATATCCGCCAGAGGATATAGGCTCTCTTATATTCTTTATTTTGAATCCCAAAGCCGAAGAAGATGCAACGAACATTTTGAAAAACACTAACTTAGCAGATGACTACAAAACTAGGTTACACAACTACTTAGCAGTAAAGCGAAAAACAGAGGGTATTTCTAGCAACATAAAAATCGATGTTGATCTCTATTCTGCAGTGGATTGCTATGGACTGATAGAGGTTGTTGATGTCCCCGAAGCTATCTTCAAATACATTGAAGTTTCCTATCAAAGATTTAGAAGAGTTGTGGACTGGGATGAGATAATCTATCGTGTTAAGCTAAGCTATGGAGAATCCAACATAGTTTATACACTCGAAGAAGGCGATAAACTCAAAGCTCTAGAGCTTCTGATAGAGGGTGTTGTCCCCAGAAGAGAATGGGGGTTACTGGCAGAGATCTCGAAGAAGGTGATGAGAGCCATTAGCCAAGCATACCTAGTAATGAAAATTTTGAGATGAGGCAGTGTACAATCATTAGCCCGGTTCTCATAGCTTTGTAATATACTTTGGGTTTGTATGAGGCCATGAAAAATCGATGCAAAGACTACTAACAGAATAAAAATGCGTTACAATAATGCTAAAGCAACTATTCATAGTATTAACTCCGAAAACCACTCAGCTATATCCCATTACTTTATTACAGAGTTTCTTAGTGTGTCTCAGCATCTCGCTGTATATTGGGTCATCTAGCTCATCTTTGTAAAGTGGTATTAGATCTAGAGGAAAGCTTTTTCTTCTTAATCTGCGTAGCTCCTCTGCTACTGAGAGTTTATCGATGTTGTTTGGCACTACCACGACTATGTCGTAGTCGCTGTAGGGGAGGTTGTCTCCTCTTGCTCTTGAGCCAATCAGGAAAGCTTCTACAACTTTATCGCTTTTGCATAGAACCTCTACAAATTCTCTGAAGGTCTCTTCGTATGTCTTTAACTTCTCAGCGTATATCTCGTAGATTCTAGGGGTCTCCATGCCTCAGCACCCAGCTGATTATAGACTTGGCTTGGTTAATACACCTCTCGGCACGATCCTTGTTATACTCGAGCGGCTTTCTTCCAGGATATCTAGCTAGTATATAGTGAGGTGTTAGCGCATCACCGTAAGACCACTAGCTCCTCTGGCACATTTATCCAAGCCTCTTCAGCACATCAAAAAGCTCTGCTATATCATGAGTATATGGATGCGTGGCAGTGAGCTTGAGTATATGCTTTCAAATATAATTCAGCAGCTTGCTGAGCCTCAAAACATGCTAGCCAGTATATGCCTAGGCCAAGGTGCCTCTCAGCTTCTCTAATAAAGACCTCGGCTTTTTTCAACCCACTCTCTAGGCAGGTCCATGCCCTTTGCATCCTCTAAAACAACTCACATCTACTGCTAATAAAGTGTAATATGTATTTGAGATATTCATTGCTGAGTATTCACCAAACACAACAACTATAAATCTATACAAGAAATAAAATGTGGTCAAAAGCTTTTTACATAAAATCCTTGACAACGACAAGTTTATGCGTCAATTCGTGCTACTATCAGCTGGATCTCCATCGCTTCTTTGAGAGCTGTAGTCGCTATATGAACTGCTCTGCTTTCTTTAGTAATGTGTTTAAAGCGTTGTATAGTTTGATTGTTTCAAGCCAGTAGGGGACAACAATTGATGTTAGTAATATGATGAGGTATAGTGGCGGTGTCGACAAAATCGCATAGACTGCCACGGTCACTGTCGAGTATACTGCGTATACCAGTATGCGTGGGACTATAAAGCCTTTGATAATAGTGTACATGGCTAGCTGTGGGGGTAGATCATCTCTAGCCTTGTACTCCGTCCCTACCCTCTCAGCAAAACCAAGTCTAACCAGTCTGTCGAGAACCCTCTGGGCCTTGCCAGGGCTCTTATACCCCATCAGCCTCTGAAAGCCTCTTACAGTTACTGGCTTGCCATGGTTTCTGAGCTTTAGATAGGCTTCCAGATCCTCTTTGGAGAGCATTGTGTGAGGACCCACAATGAGATTTGTGGGTGAAGAGGATAAAAATATGTATTTTTATTGCCAAATCTTCTTAGCTAGGATATAGACTGTAACCGATGCCACAACCCCTACAACCATGGCTGTCACAACCTTAGGATCGACTAGATCTCTTGCTTGGACTGTTGCCGCCCCTACTGTTACTACTGTTACAGTTGTTGGCACTGTCACCGTTATAATTGCCTGTGGCGCTACTGTTGGCGAAGTGATGGGTGCTGCTTGTGTTGCAACAGTTTCTATGTGGCTTGGCAAGGTATAGGTGTATGTCGGTTCTGTTGCAATTTTGGGGCTCCCTGGAGTTGGTGAGGGAATTGGTAAAGATGTTGTTGCAGGTGTTATGGTGGTGGGTTCTCGTTGGCTAGTGCTAAACCATGTTATCATCGATGGGGTCGCTATAACAATAGTCTCTGTATGACCCAGCGGAGGCGGAGTATATACTGATTCTATAACCATTAGCGATGCCTCAGTTTTTTCAAGCTCGTCGAGGATATGCTGTGGTACCGTATATGAACATTTATTCCCCTTCACAACCAAGCCTTTGACGAGACCATCCCTAACTAGAACGCTGTAGGGAGCCCAGCCCCCTAGAGCCTCGCTATACATCAACCTGTTATTCCATCCACTAACTAGATTAACACCATACGGAGTGAAGTAGTAGACCTTCACAGCCACCATTATATCGATAATGTCATCACCGCTCAAACCTGTTATAACACCGCTCTTGGCTAAAGCGTTTAAGAGATCGAGGAACGCCTCATATACAATGTTAGCATATTCACGCATCGCTTGTGTTGCTAGTGTTTGTGGCACGACTTGAGGTGATACAGGTATTACAACAGTTGTGGTTTCGTAGACTGGAACCACCTTGGTTGTGTCATTAACAACTGTGATTACGTCTATATGATATACAACTGTCGTAGTAGCTGTGGTTAGAGTCTGTGGAGGCGGAGTCATCTCTGTAGCTGGCGTGGTTGTGACGCTAGGCTGTGGGCTTGTCTTCAAGGGTTCTATTCTCAGCCCTAGAACATTTGTTACAGGGGGTTCGTCGTTAAAGCCCTCAATGCATGGCGCACCACTGCAGAATCTCTCGATGTATATATAGACAGCAAGCTCGTATCCCCTACCACCCGTCACATACACATATTTAAATGCGTATAGCCTGTCCTCCTCAACTGTTATCACATTCCTAAACGATTCTAGTAGCGCAATTAGATTGTAGCCAACCCCCGGCTTATTGAACAAAATCTCTATAGCGTCATCCAAGGGATTAATACATGCGCTGACAATAGTGGATACAAGCATAGGTGTGGCTACTATGGCTAGCACCACAAGCATTTTTATCAATCTAGACACATCTAACATTACATCACCTCTAAGTAGATTTAGTGGGTACACAGACTTATAGTACCCTCCCAAAGTGACACAACTGTCACAACCTACATGACACCAGCTAAAAGAAGTAGCATGCAGGTAGTCCTTCCATTTCTCTATAAATAGATGCATCTCTATAGATAAAACATTATATTTATAAGTCTTGAGCAGGAGGAGAAGTATAGGTGTTGAGATGGGTGTAGCTCAGCGAAAGATGGTGTGGAGTGGTAAGTCATACATCAAGAAGACTATCGTCAGAGCATTAATAATCTACCTCTTAACATACTCCCCTCTCTACCAATGATAATTAAAGTGGCTGGAGCAATATGATTGAATCACTAGTTTGTTTTAGCTTCTGTTACTGTAATAGTATTTTACATGTGAGTGTCTACAGTACATCTAGTGGCTTATCCACAGAGATGGAGAATGGGCTTTAGCATATCTCTATAGCAAAGTTTAAGAGATGTCTACTTAGATTATGCAGAGCTCTGGTGCTGAATGTATATCAGGATAGCCACCAGATATCTTTTGTGATCACCTTCTGCTCACTACATTAATGGAAGGTTTATTACTGTGATCAGAGAATATGTTGTGGATGTGGTGTGTGAAATGGGTGAAGAAAAAGAGGCTAAATCCAGTTTAGATAAACATGAGGATATTGAAGAAGTTAGAGAAGTACTCAAAGCTGTTTCAGAGTTCGTAAAGGAGATTAGAGAGCCTCTAAAAGATTTGTTAAATACTCTGCTAGAGAGCTTTAGTGGTGATAGGCTTGGTAGAGAGGTAGCTGCCTTCTATAAGAGTATTGTTGAGGCTGGTGTTGATCCATCTTTAGCTAAAACGCTGACTGAGAGATTTTTAGAAGAGAGATTAAAGCCTCTTAGCAGTATAGGTAACCTAATCAGTGGAATTCCAAAGGGCGGTGAAAAGACTAAAAAAGCTGTTGGGCCTGCAAAGAACTCTGGAGAGAAGGGCGAGGAATGAAGCTAATTAGGGTAGTAGTGTGCCAAGCGTTGAAGAGAAGATAGATAGAATTGAGAAGCTATTAACACAGGTTTTGGATCGTCTTGAGAAACTTGAAAATTTTTTTAAAGCTCTAGGCATCTCTGAACTAGATATAATCTTTGACCTGGTATCCTCCCTCACTATACCTATTCAACAAGCTGTTAAATCAGCTAAAACAATTACATATATAGTCTCAAGATACGGCATATCAGATTCCATAACTAAGACTATTCTAGAGATCTTAGCCATAGAAAACGGCCTCTCTATAACAGAGATCACTAGAAGAGTTAAGGAGATTAGAGGTAGAGCCTCTAGAAGAATAGTGGCATCTAAGATAAGATATCTAGAGAGTATAGGTGTTGTAAGGACACAGAGGAGAGGAAGCGCAACAAAAGTTTATCTGGTGAAGCATGGTGAGGAGGAGAAGAGTGGCTGAAAATCTTTGGCTATACCTCCAGACCGGTGTATCCATCTTAACTATTTTAGCGAACTTTGTTTATCTATGGCTCTATACAAAGATTAAAATAAGGGTTAACAGATCCAGATTCTGCCATCAACTGAGGAAGCACCACCTACCGGAGGATTTGAGAAGAAGCTTATGTAAGATCTATGCTAAACATATGAGTGGCCACTTGCAAATAGATAAATGGTTTAGATAGCTATGAAATTATACTGAGATAATACCGTTTGCCCCTATCGCTTCATATTGTTTTAAACTTTTGCTTTTTGTGTGTGGCAGCAGGGGCTTCCGCCTAGCCTAGAGGACTTGCTTAGCCCATCCCACAGGGTCGTGGGCAGCTATTAAGGTGAACAAAACATACCCCATCTAAACTTTACCCACCTAAGCTTGGAGTGTTGCTCCCATTGCCTAAGCAGAGCTATTCCTTTTAAAAGGGGTGGCGATGCCCAATCATTCTACACAACGAAATCATTTCTCTCATTTTATAACCTCCAACAACTAAGCCAATACCTATCACAAAGATTTTAAGTCTGGGTAAATTCATGTCAGTCCCCATAACGCTTACTTTGTTTACCCATTGGATGCATACACAATACTTAAAAACCTTGTCTTGAACTGATTTTATTTAGGTGCGTGGTTTGTCTGAAGAGTTGAAATGGTTTGTTGTAAGCGGTTTAGAAAAGCTGGACATGGCTGCTATACTCATGATGATTGTGGCGATACTTGGCTTTGTGTGGGCTGTTGACGCATCTTCTACCGGATCAATGGCTCTATCCATACGCAATTTTGGTGTTCTTCCAGTTGTTGGCGGAGTCAGCCTTATTATTTTGTTGGCAATGCTAATACTATGTCTTGTGGCTACATACGCAAAGCTTATCCCATCGGCTAGAGATTTTGCTATGTGGAGGCTAGACAGCCTCTCAACGCCTGCAAAGCTTCTGTCCCTAGGCTTTGTCTGGGGGATTATACTATTCATTATAGGTGTGATTATAGCCGCGGCTGCTGCATCAACCAAGAGCCTAGCCACATTCACTGCAACTGCAATTGCCGTGCTGATAGCAGCTATACTGATTCTCCTAGGATACATAGGCCTCGTAACGTTTCTCTTCAGACTTGGAAGAGCTCTCAACTCAAAAATGTTCCTAATAACAGCAGTAATCTTCATCCTCATACCAATAACCAGATTAATAGCAGGATTCATACCACGTATAGTGTATATCCCATGGCTTTTCGAGTTCGAGGCCTGGTTGCTGACCTATGTAGAAATCGACACAGTAAAGAAAAAGATGATATCAGGAGCAATCCAGATATAGCTAGGTTGCGATTGAGTTGCGCAGCCCTGATGGTTTAGAAAAAATATTTTTGGTATAAGCCCTGTCAGCATTCTCTCATCCCGTTGGATGTTTCCAGCTTGTGCTCTCAAATGGGTTCCAGCTCTATGTTGTAGCCCAGTTCTTTCAGTATCTGGGCCTTTGTCTCTACCCTAGTTGCATCGGCTCTACTAGTCTTGATAGCTATTCTATTGTTTTTGAGCTCCGCACCAAGATACTCCTCTTCACCGTAGATGTCTGTGAATGCATCTGCTAGTCTCAGTATGGATGCGAGCAGAACATAGTCTTGCCCGAGTTTATTGGCGTAATGGTCTCTCCTCGGATCTGTCTCTGTTCTATGGTTTCTTAGCAGAAACGCTATTGCCTCCGGATCCCCGTATCTTTCCACAGCATTTTTCAGCTCCATAACAATCTCAGCGCTCTTAACATGGTGCTTATCATCGCTGGCCACAGCCCTTCCAATGTCGTGTAGGAGCCCTGCTATGTAAAGCTCTGCAAGCATCTTCTTGTTGAATCCGAGTAGCGAGGCTATGTCACAGGCTATGTTGGCCACAGTCGATGCGTGGTCTATGCCCCAGCCAAAGTCGTAGTTGTGTCCAATTTCAAGGACGGTGTCTAGACCGCTGGAGCCTAGCAGAGACAGCGCCCTCCCATACCATTCCAGGGCCAGGAGCTGTATATCAGACTCTGGGCCGCCGCCAAGGCTCTTGACACGGGATAGAGCCTGCTTTACGCCAAGGCCATGCCTAAGCATTAGGTACATGGCTACAACAGTCCCGCTCCTACCTATACCACCCTCGCAGTGTACTAGAGCCAGCCCACCCCCCTGCACAACCCTCAGAACAGAATTCAAAACATGGAAGTGTACATCCTCTGGAGGCCTGAAGCCAAAGTCTTTTATGGGATAGGCCAGCACATCTACATTCAGAGACCTTGCAACCTTGTAGTACTTCGCATTCCCGGGGGAATAGTCCACTAGATTCACGATAAGCTTCACACCCTCTCTCGCAACCTTCTCAACATCATGTGCTGAGGGGTAGCCGCTCCACAAAAGCCTATCATCAACCCTCCTAATCATCTAAACCACCTATCCAACTATTCAAAGCCACATATATCTGGTGCTAGCAACAATAAAAATATAGACGCTGCAGAGACTATCATCAGAGCCCTTAGCCATTCCATTTCACAGCATTTCAAGATTTGAGACCTGCTCACTACCTAATAAAAACAGGCCCTCTTCTCCAATCCCCATCACCCTAACACATGTTTGACTATGTCCAAGGATTTTGATTGTATTCATGGCTAATATACTACCTAAACTATATTTATTTTAATAGTATGTATACCTAGCTAATGGTGTTTGGTGCTGTGGCTACCTTAGGTATGTGGGTATGCAGACCCTATTCCAATGTTCTTAAAAAGCTCTTGAATGTAATGCTGGATGCTCTAGGAGATAACCTAGTGTCCGTGGTTGTTTTTGGCTCTGTTGCTAGATGTGAGGCTAGGAGGGATAGTGATATCGATTTGCTTATAGTTGTTAGAGAAGCGCCGAGGAGCAGACTTAGGAGATAGGAGATGTTCTTAGAGATAGAGAAACATATTGAGGAGGATGTTGAGGATTTAACTGAGCAAGGATTCTATATAGACTTCTCACCAATTATAAAAACTGTTGAAGAAGCTAAACGCTTTACCCCTCTATACCTAGACATGGTAGAGGATGCTGTGATACTATACGATAAAGATAATTTCTTCAAACAAATCTTAGACAAATTAAGATCGAGACTTAGGGAATTAGGTGCTGAGAGAGTGTGGATTGGTAGAAAATGGTATTGGAGGCTCAAGAAAGATTATGTATTTGGTGAGGTGATAGAAATTTGAATAACATAGAAATGGCGAGGTCATACATAAGACAAGCTGAGGAGAGGTTACACCACGCTAGGGAATCTCTAGATAGAGGAAACTACCCATATGTTATGAGACAAAGCCAAGAAGCCGTTGAACTTCTACTTAAAGCAGCCCTCAGATTAGTTGGCGCAGATGTGCCAAAATGGCATGATGTAGGATCTATACTCAGAAAAGAGAAGCGTCGATTCCCCTGAATGGTTTCAAAGAGAGATACCCAATTCTAGCGAGGATCTCCAGAATTCTTCGAAGAGAACGAGAACCCTCAATGTATGGAGATGAGGAAACCACTATACGACAGAGGCGATGCTGAAGAGGCTTTAAGCTATGCTGAATATGTGTACAACACTGTAATAAAACTCCTCTACCACTTCCTAAACCGTGGTCATTTTTAGATGCATAAAAAATGTCTTAGTTCTTTAGACACATAACCCCAGCATCCAACACGAAGGCAACCTAAGACTGTAACTTGTAACAATACTTATTATTTCCATTAATCAATTGA
The DNA here is from genome assembly GCA_038735125.1 of Ignisphaera sp. Lineage (NCBI taxonomy): Archaea > Thermoproteati > Thermoproteota > Thermoprotei > Desulfurococcales > Desulfurococcaceae > Ignisphaera > Ignisphaera sp. The sequence continues at coordinate 19,599 of JAVYNU010000007.1, read as the reverse complement.
TAGATTAATTGTACAGGAGAACGCATGCCACCTTATTTGTTTAGTAAGAATTGGGGTATTCCATCAAGACATGTATAAAGTTAAGTGCATTTTGTATCCGCTTAGACATAGCTAGGAGATTTGCTGGATATGGCGATATATCCACATAACATGGTTTCTTTATTTGAAGAACCTGCTAGCTTATTTAAACACCATTTTCTAAACAGAGTCTAGGTGTTAGACCTGTGAGTAGCCTAGCTGTAGCTGCACTGGCTGTTTCTGTAGCAACACCCGTGGCACTGTACATACTCTATAAAAGATTTGAGTATCCCAGGGTTGTTGAGGAGACAAGAAGCGAGATAGCAAAAATCAAGTCAGAGATTTCGAATCTAACCAGCTTCTCTCCTAGCAACAGCCCCCAACTAGATGAGCTGGCTAAAAGGGTTTCGAGTCTGGAGGAGAGGTTGGGAGCCATAGAGAAGAAGGTGGCTGCCATTGAGAGCAGTCTTAATGACCTAAACACAAAAATTGGTGCAGTTGCACAAAACGAGGATGAGGATATAGCAGAGCAGGTCATTAGGTTAAGACAGCAGGGCTACTCGCTTAGAAGAATAGCCGAAGAGCTTGAAACAAGTGTGTCGAGGGTTAGGAAAATACTTAAAGAGCGTAACATGGCATAGCAAACAATCTTTTTCGGATCTATATCCATCTCCCCCTCCCTCACCACAACCCCATTTTCTACATGCTATAGCCCCAGGTTATGGACAGGACCTGCAACCATAATACATGTTTATGTACTAAAGCTTATTATATATTACAATACACTATATGCAGCGCTTCAATGGGCTATGTAACAGTTTCTGCTAGGATAAAGAGGTATGGGGGTGTCTATAACTGTTGTTATTAGAAGTGCCTTGGAAGAGGAGGTTAGGAGAAGAAAAGAGCTTGTTGAGGCTATTAGGAGTAGCCGTGAGGGGAGATGAAACTCTTGTTCAATGCATCAGCACTACTAAACATTTTGAGGATACCCGGAGAAAAGACGCTTACACCATACGAAATAGGCAATACACTGTGGAAAGAGGCCACGTTATTAAATAGAATATCGCTTGAAGAAACAACGCAACTACTTAACACGTAGAGCTCCTGACAAGATACCTAAACATTGTTGACCCTCAAGACAGGCGGCTAGTGCTAGAAATTGCACATAGACCCAAGGTTGCATACTACGACGCGTCATACATTGCCACAGCGACTGAGCTTGGAGCAGAGCTGGTAGCATGCTCAGAAAGATAGTAGAGGAGGGTGGGGAATCCTTCGAAAAATCATTGCACAAGAGATAGCCTTGCACAAAAACACGAAATAGCTGTTCAAGCACAATAAAAAATTATTATGTTATACTGATAGAGCTTCTCCTGGTTTACCGCCTGCTGGAAATGGCTGCTTGTAGCTATCTAAAGAAGGGAACCACACCTATGAACTCTACACCCACTGTGATGTCAACATCATTTACATAGTATGTGTGACCCCCTGAGTATTCCACTTCCTCGCTGTAGGGGTCTTGGAAAGCTATAGCAATCCAGTATCTACCAGTTGATGGAAGTGGCACATATATGGACTGGGACAACTTCACAAAGTAGTTGTCCTTGTCAAAGTCTGTTATACGTGTTTTGTGGTAGTTGCATATCTCTTGGTATCTATACTCTCTGACCACATACTCATTGCCCTTATCGTCTATGAGGAGAATCCTCAGCATCCAGTCAGTTCTATCATTGTCTTGGAGCTGGTTCTCATCTGGGTAGGAGTCGTCGTGAAAGAATATATTCATATACAGGGTCACTCCAGCATATACACTCCCATCTATCGACCCATCTGAAGATCCCAACGCTTTCCCCACCTGCGGGAGCACCAGCTTTAGAGGTACTGTGCTCCAATCACTCAAATCAATGTCGTTACCGCGAGGCGGGTTGCAATTACCTACACAATCGTCCACCCTGCTAGTGCTACCATAGTACGCATCCTCTGTCACAAACACTATATCGACCATGTTGTCTCCATCCACATCGCCTACATATATATAGGGGTAGTAGCTGGTTTCACGAGTTGGGGAATTGCTACTGGCAATCCTCATAAAATTGGCTACATAGTCTGCTACACCACTGAGGTATAGTCTGTATCCAAGATCTGTTGTGCCATAGTACCAGAAGCCCATGGCCGAGCGCACAGCATTTCCACAATCGCTTGGCAGAGAAGATGTGCAGGCAATTGTATTGCCAGAGCTATCCAAGATTTTTACAACACCTGTGAAGTTCCGTATCAAAATCCTGTAGCCGTTTTCAGATAGGGTTACCTGTCTGTTCCCATAAGTAATCTTTTCTTTTTGGGCCTTGGGCCCTGCGATCATTATCGAGAACCTCGGTGGAGTAGCAGTATTGGGGTTGAGCTGCTTTTCTCTTACCCAGCTTGGGTCATAGCCTATCACAGCCACTCCAAATGAAACCCCATTGTTATCTGTCTGAACAGATGTTTTGTAGAACTCGCTCTCCTGACCCAGTGGAAGCAAGAGCAGCTGATCACCAGATGTCATCCCTCTTACCCTTGCATTTGTATATGGCTTGGCTACAAGCTCTTTACTCACATTGAATAGCTGCACAAAGTCTAGGGGGCTACTTATGCCGGAGAATGTTATGGGTATTATGTAAGTTGTGTTAGTCTTCACCAAATAGCCTTTTACAACAGGTTGCTGGGGGTTTATCACAACGCCGTCTGGCGTTATAACAGCTAGGTAGTCGTATCCTGAGCTACATTCAATGCTTTGCTGTGCGGGGATCACCCTTGAGCTGCATAGCGTCTGAACGTCGGCTGATTGGAGAACCTTTACAGATCCTGTGGAGTCTTTTACGACGAGCTTATCTATAACTATATCGGATGATCCAACGTTCTTCATATAGACTTTGTTGCCTGTGGTGTTGAGTACAAGTTTGGACACCTCATAGCTGTGGTAGTATCTGGCAACACTTCCGAAGGTCATCGATGAGCTGAGGAGGGAGAAGTAGGTGTTGAGAAACATGTATGTAAACAGCGTTAGAACTATGACAGCTATTACAAAGGCTATCAGGGCTGTTGAAACACCCCTTCTAATCATGTGCGTCACCCACTATATACAGACAGGGCTATACCTATATACTCTAAACCGAGTATTATATCTGCATCATTTCTAGCACCCTCAACATTATATGGGTCTGCAATCTCCACAGCAACATAGTATGTGCGGCCGGTGTTGGGCACATATATCATAAAGTCCTTCGTTATATACGATATGGAGAAGGGTTTTACATTCCTATACCTATTAAGCTCGTAGTAGCTTAGATATGTGCTATACACAAAAGACTTGTTCACAGCATCGTATAGCCCAACCCTCATTATAACCCTGTTATCGTTGTCCTGAACATCATCTTCAGAGTTGTCCCAGAAGAACATGCCGAGACTCAGAATCGCCATTCTATACCTGCTACTGTCTATGGGTGTCCCACTAAAGACTAGCCTAACAGGCTTTACAGTTGCATCAACATATGTTTGCCGCCGACCAGAGACTGTAAGAACATCGTTTACACTATTGCTATTGCCTGTAGAGAAGTCTTGGGTAACAAAAACCACCTCCACATTGCCATTTTTATTTAGATCTCCAACAAATATGTATGGGTCTAGACCAACAATACCTCCAGTGATTTTAGAGGAGTTTGTATAGAGAACAATTCTATCTGCTCTACCGTTTATTGTTAGCTGGCAACCTCTGCTAAAGTTTATGTAGCATGGGTATATACCTGGCCCCAGATTTGGGCTTATTGTTCCCGAGAAGTTCTCTATCTTCAGCCTATACCTATACATAGCAACTTTGCTCAAGTCCACACTACCACTATTTACAGTTATTTGTTGGCCGCTACCCAAACTGCCACTTCCGATAATCAGCATGTTCAGCTTGTTGTTAGCAGGGTTCAGGCCAATTAATATGAGTGCTGCGTTTAAGTTTGCATTTATGTTTCCCGATGTGTTGAGATAGAGATCCATTTTTATCGATGTGTTCACAGCCCCGCTATACATCATAGTCTTATTCTTAAGACCTAGAAATTTGAGAAGGCCTGACGATGATGTGAACATTATTCCGCCATAAACCGTTGTCATGGGTATTCCATAGCTTCTCCCAATAGCTATGGCATAGAACCTCGGGTCTATGGAGAACACCCTACCCCTCTCAGTAACAACAGCTAGAGGTGCATAGCCGCTTGCACAAGTGATAGCTGCTGTCCCCCCAGGGTTGATGACAGCGTTAGAAGCATTGAAGTTGCATTGTGTACTGCGAAGCGAATTCAACAAAACTTTGCTATTAGAAGACATGTTTATAGCTACAATATATTTTATGTGCACAGGCACAGAGCCAACGTTTTTCACCATCAGATTCCCACCTGCAACAAACAGCACGAGACTTTCATCTGAATAGCCTAGGGGTAGTTCAACAGCTTTCTGCTCGGCCACAGGCACTAACAAGAGGTTTGTGAGCAGATATAGCATAGCCACAGACAATATGGCAAAGGCTATGACAACAGCAACAGCTTCTGAAATGCCTCTAGACAGTCTCCTCATCCACACCACCTCTACCCCACAGGCAACACCACTAGGGATTCTATAAAGAGTGTGAAGTCAACGTCGTCATAATAGTAGTCGTCATAATAGTTGTAGCTATAGGGATCTTGTATTGCTACAAACACATAGAACTTCTTCACACCCTGATCCCTAGGCGGAAGGGTTATAAACACCAAGCTGCTCTGGGCTTGTGCTGTTGGTGGATAGGTGTCCTCATATCTTGTGAGCTCCCTAAATGTGTAGCTCCTATAGCTATAGACATATCCACTCTCATTAACCAGGCCAACAAACATTATTGGACTATCCACAGTCACGCCATCAGCATCTAAACCCTCGTTATCGTGGAACTTGTAGTTAACAGCTATAACAACAGCTGAGCTATTCGTGTTATACACTGCAAATCCTTTGTACACAAGAACCAGTAGAAGGGTCGAATAATCGATGAGACTATCGTATCCCTCGTTTAAACTGAACAAGCTTCCACCGTAAGTTCTATCTATTGTTGTAAAGAGTATCCCTGCCGCCCTACTGCCATCGGTATTCATAAGCATTGTGTAGGGGTTGTACCCAGATTCCGTGCCAGTCTCACGAGTGTATACCTCAATTCTATCTGCTGTTCCATCCAATGTGACGATCTGCCCAGGCTGCTGCTGTCCAGACGACAAAAATGTGTACTCGGCAACATCTTGGTCGGGTCTTTTAATCCACACATTACTTCCAAGTCTCGTATCTGTGAGCCTTAGAATTCCGTTGGGGGTTCTGGGTGTAAAGCCGTATATCTTTATCCTTGTGTATGTACTTGTACTCGTTGAATACTGTGTTCCTCCAATGCTCATCTGGATTGAGCGTGTTGTTATGATTATGTTATATCTTGATGTGTTTCTGGGGTCGTAGCCTATCCAGATGCATCTTACATATTGGTTGGATATGCTTATGCTGGTTCTCTCGAATACGTCTCGCAATCTCCATATGTAGGTTGTTGTTGTCCCTCCCCTCATTCCTTTGGATAGGTTTGTGTAGGGCATGATCTTTGTCGGGTTTGTCATGCTGTCTAGTGTGTATATTTCGAAGCCTTTTTGTCTCAGAATGGATATGTTCCATATTGTGTCTTGAGTAGATACAGCTACTGGCAGAATTGTTTTTGCTGCTGTTGGGCTGGCGGGCAGTGTAGTGTTTAGCCTTTGGCCCCTCATTGCTTGGAGGTCTTGTGGTGTTAGAACTGCTGCACTTATGACAGCCCCCTCGCTTGTGATAAGGTACAAGGACTTTGTGTTAGGGTTTTGGCAGGGTAGTGTGGCGTTGACTTTTAGCTGTACTGTTTTTCCAGAGGGTATTACGAGACCAGTCTTTGTGTTTATGTAGTAGTTGGTGTATGTGTTTCCGCTGGGGCAGGATATGTATAGAATTGTCTTCTCTATTCTTATGTCCCCCCCACCTGTATTTGATATCCACAGCATTGAGTTGGAGGCATTGTAGAATGCTGTGATGTCTTGGCCAACAGATTTTAGTGAGATTGAGAGGGATTTGTAGACGGGGTCTTCATAGATTGGCTGCCTGGATGAGGCTGTGTAGAACATGCTGAGTACCAGGGGTATGACAAGTATGAGGAGTAGTGAGAAGAATACAGTTGCTATTATCACATTTGCCTGGCCCCTCATCTGAGAGCCACCTCGTGTATCCCAACCACATAGGGTGTGTTGCTGTAGAATGCAATCACAAGTATCCTTACTTTTGTTGTTGTGCCACCCAGTTGTAGCTGGGCTATTGTGCTCTCTCCGCATAGACCGGCTTTGGCTGTGTATCTACAGACATTCCAAACTCTGCAAATGGGCATGTCACCACTCGATGTGTAGCCCATCGCCTTGGCGTAGGAGAGGTAGCTGCTTATAGCCCCTCCCCACGGTATATAAACCCTGTTTAGAGATCCCCTGAAAACCTCCACAGCCTTAGCACAGTCACTATCTTTAGAGTCGCATAGAATCCCATTGCTGTCTCTAGTCACATTATAGACGAGAACCTTTGAGCAGTTGAGAAAACTCCCATTCACATCAACAGCTATGAAAAAGTCTGTAGAGGAGCCATCAGCTTTCTTAAGAAGAATCCACAGACTCGAGGAGGCATCATCGTAGGAAACTATGTTGATGAGGTTATTCGAAGCCTCTTTCTGGAGATAGCTAGCAAGATCAACATTGCTTCTATACGTAGAGACCAGAGGAACGAAATAGCTTATCATGGCCACGCCTATAACCACAGCCACACCTATGATAACAAAAGTTGATAGAAGCTCGCTCTGACCCCTCATAAACCTACCCACCACCCACACAAACCCTTCTCACTATGTAAAAGACTTGGAAAGGTAAAAAACCTAGCTGAGCCTATAGTCATATACGTCGACCAAATAGGGCCTGTTATTGATATACGTCACAACAAAGAGTGACAGCCTATCAACACCATAGGAAGGCTTATCACTTATATATATGGCGTAGGCAAAGCCCTGGGCATAGAGGTTTCCACTATCTAGCTGAAGAACCATCTGCCTATAATCATTAGACACCAATGGTATCCATCCAAAGATTCTTACGTATTTGCTGTTGTTCCAGTCGTCAAGAATTGTCTCACCCCCATACCTAATCCTCGTGAAGCCCGGTGGACTGGGGTATATCTCTATGCTTATGGAGGAGAACAGGCTTCCGAGGTCGATTGCCACCTCAGATTTTACCATTTCTACGAGCACGTTTTGGGCTATGAGGGCGCCGTTTAGGTATACAGCCTTGGCAAATACATTGAGCGAGAGAATCCATGCACCAAACTTTCCGTTGGGCAGTGTCTGCGGGGTCATGTCTATCTTGCCTGTTTGCGTGTCTACATCTATTCTGACCCTGTCCCCCACTCTAAGCTGTATCCAAGTCCCGTTATATGCTAGGTGATTCCCGTTGGGGTTGCCTAGATAAGCTACTGTAAACTCTATTGTTCCGAACATTCTCCACTTACGCCCATTAGAATAAAACTCTGTGTAGCTATAGCCTTGGTACTGCGGTTTGAGGCCACCACCTGTTAGAACAGCAACAGTGTTTCCACTGAGTCCAACTGTGCACACAGTTATTTTGCCGCTGTCTGGATATCCCATTGACCTCGCATAGTAGCGGAAGCTGTAGGGGTTTCCCCTGCCATCGCTTGGCACAACAAGTATATCGTCTACATTGTATGTGTTGACATAGGTAATGGCACCCCCGACCAAGCTCTTCACAATCTTGGAGCAGTCGTCGTAGGCCGTGCCGTTGTATATGAAGAAAGATATTGTGTTGGTGCCGCCAAATTTTTTGAGGAGCAGGGTAACAGAGTCCCCGCTTGCCGATGCAAGCTTTATCAGTGTGTTCATCTTCTCGTTTTCGACAACTCTATAGATCTGTGCATTGGTCTGACCCGAGGCATATTCACTATTGATATAGACGAAAAAAGCCATTGAGAAAGCTATGGAAAGACCGAGTAGAACAGCTATAGCATTTAGCTCTGACAGCCCCCTGAAGAGATGCCTGTTTGTATACATACGCCATACTCCAACTTTTAAATGGTGTATACTAGGACTAAAAACTTTGCGCAATACCTAGAACACTCAGAGGTAATAGCATAACAAACAGACAACACTTGTATTAACCATGCTATGCAATATTATAAAAAGTTATATGATTATACTCACTACCTTTTAAAAGCTTGTTAAAAGCTTGGAAGTGCACAGCCTACAAACATCAAGACATGGTAGCTACTGTTTACATCATTTGATACAGATCAACACTATTGCTATAGTTGTGCTGGGCAAAAACACTTGTTTTCGGGCTTTACAGCAACATCTATCACCAGTGCATATCTCAAGTTCATGACCGTGTATTGCCTTTTGCAGAAAAGTGTTGGGCAACCAGGGTTATAGCTTGTGTACTCCAGACAAACATTTTCTTAGGAGATGCTAGGTGGTTTTATGACTAGGTGTGCTGTTTTTGATTTGGATGGTGTTCTGTTTGATGTTAGTAAGAGGCTTGAGCTGTGCTTGGCTGAGGCTGGTGCCGGTTCTGTGGACTCTATACCGAGGGGTAGGAGAAGCCTGTTCTGGAACTGCTTTCTGAGCGACAGGTACATGCACTTGGATGTGCCGAACAAAGAGCTTGTAGAGTATGTCAAGAGCCTTAAGGGCCAGGGCTACAGAATAGTGATTGTCACCGGGAGGAGGGAGGACACACAAAAGCATTATACAGTCAAGCAGCTTAGAGATGCTGGGATCCCATACGACGAGATATTCTTCAGACCTGCGAAAAGCTATAAGAAGGATTATGAGCTCAAAGCAGAGATCATAAAGAGGCTTATCCAAAGCGGATGTGAGATAGCCGAGGTCTGGGACGACAACAAAGACGTTGTTAAAGCAATTAAGGCTATTCTCCCCCACGCGAAAGTGGTTCACTATAGAATTGGGATCTGAAAACCAAAGGTGGCTAACTTGCGACAGCCTATCCAGTACCCCCGCTATGCAGTGCCCTTAGCCACAGGTTTTTATCAGATCCATTAATTCGTGTAGTCGTATAATCTTCACACCATATCTAGGGGCCACTGATATGATGTCTTTATCCTCAGTGGATATGGGTGCCTTGAGTTTCTGAGCCAATGCTATATAGGATGAATCGTAGAATGTGATGTTGTTCTCAATAGCTATTCTCATAACCTCTTCAACATCTAGATCCACAACACTGTATAGTTTTGCATATCGAGCTAGATTCTTAGAAATGGCACACGCTTGGACAGCCTCATCTCTATCTATCTTATGTAACTTGCTGTGTTCTCTCCAAAAAGCATTGCATGCCTCATAAACTGTAAGGTCAAGTAATACAAAGCCAAGCTCTCACAGCCTTGACCAGACCCCTACCACAAACAGCAATCAAGGGTGTATAGACACTTGCATCAATGACGTACACCTCATTATCGCCTCTCCCAACGCTCTTCATCAACAATTCTCACAAGTTCGTACGGATCTATCTTGTTTTTCAGTCTCTCTCTAAGAACATCCAATTGTTTTTCTATTTCCTCTAGCTCAATCCTTTCGACCTCCTCCAAAAGTTTCTTCCTGACAAGCTCGGCAACGTCTATTCCATATCTATCGAGCTTCTCTTTAACCCATTTTGGCACCCTAACACTGATCACAGTGCTCATACCATCACCAAGTAAACAGATTGTATACAAACTAATAAAGCTTCTCTATAGCTTTCCCACAGCAAACACCCAACTGAATTTCAATTCAACGACAATGGATCTCCTAGATCACGTTTTTCACCCGGCTAGCCAGCGACAACGGCACCTCTTAAATAGGCTGGCTTTCTTCGATGAGGCTGGAGCCAAGGCTGTGATCGAATATCCCACTTTTTTGTGGTGAGGAGGTCTGTCAAAGGTGTATAAAGCTTTTATTGGTTCTAGCCAGCTATTCGCTATGATTTGATTGCACACCCTTTGGTGCTGTCTCATTGTATAGTGAGAGGTCCCCAACCATGGCTTTCATCCTCGTGTCAACGCTTAGTGCCTTTGGTGGCTTGCTAAAGGTTTATGGTGGTGTTGTCGGTGGTTCGAAATCTGTTTTCGTGGATGCACTGACCTCTATAGCTAATACAGTCTCTGTTTTGGCTATCTACAAGTTTTTTAGGGAGAGTCTGAAGCCTCCTGATATAGATCATCGCTATGGGCATGCCAGGTATGCTCTTGGCGGGGCGATATTCACGGTCTCGCTGTACTCATTTGTTGCGGGGGTCATAGCCATTGATCTGTATGAGAGTATAGCGTCTAGATATGTTGTCACTGTTTCCTCGTCTGTTTATGCTGCCATGGCCTTGATCCCCTACACACTTGCCATACTGTTTACAAGAAGGTTTGGGAGTCTATCCATTCTGTACGCTAGATTCACATCGATAGAGTTTATAGAGAGTGGTGTGGCCATAGCAACCTCTTTCATGGGCGCAACAATATCTTATATGATAGACTTTGCAGGCGCTGTAGCACTAACATCATATCTTTTTGTGGAGATTGCTAAGAGCTTGAAGGAAATTATATATGCTGTGAGCGACCACACACCAAGGGATGTTGTCGAAATTGTGAGGAGCACCCTGCTCAGATATGGCATTTCTGATGTGGGTGAGATAAGGATTAGAAGAGTATTTGAAGACAGTTTCCACGGCGACGCAACCATTAGATTGCCTCCAGAGACAACTATAGACAAGGCACATGAGATTGTGGATAAAGTTGAGAACGAGCTTAGAGAGAAACACAACATCGATATTGTTATACATGTAGAGCCGAAAAAGTTGGAGACTTTGGAGAGAGGTCCAGAGCTAGGATATACACAGTCTAGCGATTCACAATAGCAAACCTTTAAATGTTTGTCCCAGGTGTTTCGATGGTTGACAACACCATCTACCACGCACTTCTAAACGGCTTCCTCATTGCAGGTCTCACATCTGTTGGCGCCCTACCGTCTCTCGCAGGGGTTAGACTGCCTAGATGGGGCCTGGACTTCTCCCTAGGCTTTGCCTCGGGAGTCATGGTTGTAGCCAGTTTCACGAGCCTGATTATCCCAGCCTTTGAGAAGGGTCTCTACACAGATGTTGGTATTGGCATGGCCATTGGTGTTATAGCAATGATTTTGCTAGATGCTTTCATCCCTCACGAACATATTGTCAGCGGTTATGAAGGTCCAGAGCATATGAGGAACAGGCTTAGAAAGGCTGTTCTACTTGCCATAGCTATAGCCATTCACAACATACCTGAGGGACTTGCAGTTGGTGTAACAACTGTTTACAGCATTGAGCTCGGCTTTGCCACCGCCATTGCAATAGGCTTGCAGGACATTCCTGAGGGGGCGGCGGTTGCACTACCCCTTTCAATGCTATGGAGAGGAAAATTCAAGGGCTTTGCAGTAGCTGTGCTAAGCGGACTCGTAGAAACTGCGTCGGCTGTAGCCGGAGCAACACTGTTTGCATTTGCCCACAACATACTGGGAATTGGAATGGGCTTTTCAGCAGGTGCAATGATCTATATAGTGGTCGAGGAGATCCTGCCTGAGATACTCCACGAAACATCCTCGTATAGAAGAATATCTGCTCTAGGATTCTTCCTAGGGTTCTACACAATGCTTTATCTAGATGCCCTACTCAGCTAACTGATTTAGATGTATAGGATTAATCATTGAATATGGTATATACCCAAATATATGTCAACACAGACCCATAACAACATTCGATGAAACTTTGTGGAAGAGATCATGCTAAACCCAGCTTATTAGTAAGGAAGAGAATAGCGAACTACGCAAAAGCCTTTTTACCAGACCATCTAAACCATTTTTCTGTGATTTCAAATGGAGTCTATAGATGTTTTCGAGGCTTTGGATCTAATACCACACCCACTTGCAATAGTAACTGCAGGGGACCCGCAGACACCTGGTAGAAGAGGTGGTATGACAGCTGCATGGGTTTCCAGAGTTTCTTGGAATCCACCACTAGTAGCTGTTGCGATTTCTCCTAAGAGGTTTACCTATCAATTAATAAAGGAGTTCAAGGCCTTTGCAATTCACTTGGTCTCCAAAGAGCTTGAAGATGTTGCAATGAATGTTTTTGGCTCTTTGAGTGGAAGAGACGTAGACAAGTTTGCTAAAGCCGGTATAGAGCCGCTGAAGGCACAGGCAATAACCGCTCCCATAATACCCCAATCCCCCCTAGTAATAGAGTGCAAACTAGTTGCAGAGTATCCTGCTGGAGACCATGTAATAGTTGTTGGAGAAGCAGTCAAAGCCTACAAAACATCAGCAAAACCATTGCTCATATGGCACGAGTCACAAGCAAAACAGATTAAATAGTGTTGCCAGCTAAAGTCATTACACAGTGAGACGCAATGGCATGCAAGAAGAAGAAGGAGAGCAAGCAAGAGCAGAAACAGGAAGAGAAAAAGAGCAAGTAACATTAACAATATGCTGAAAACAAAACACATTTTTTTAGATAATTAACCCATTTTATCACACAAATTGTAAACCAGGCAACACAATTTACATTCAACGTGGTCACTATCCACAACCTTGTGCAAGACACTCTAAATACTATTATAATAATAATATATTATACCTAATATCCGCTACAGCCTCTGCATAGTATTGTCATCATACTCTCGAACTATACTGCCTATTATGTCACTTACTCTAATCTCAATCTCAAAATACTTACACCTATTTTATTAGACACTGCTCTCTGTCATATGGGGGCCGTATTCTCAGAGTCAAATTGGTTGGCATCTTTTGATCTATATATCTGTATTTTTGTTTTGATTGATACAGGGTTAAGTATATAAAGCCTGCCTTTGGCTAGGTAATTGTAGGTAGAATTGCATTGGTGTTTACATGATTAGTATTGATAGAGTATCTAAATCTTTTGGACGATTCAAAGCGTTAGACAATGTTTCTTTTGATGTTAGGAATGGCGAGGTTGTTGGGTTTGTTGGCCCCAATGGGGCTGGTAAAACAACTACTATAAGGATTTGTGTTGGGGTTCTGCCACCTGATAGCGGAGATGTTCTTATCGACGACTATTCTGTTACTAGGGACAAGAGAAATGCTTCTAGGTATGTTGGCTGGGTTCCGGAGATACCTATATTCGAACCTGATGAGAGTGCATTGAACTATTTTGTCTATCTTGCTGGCTACTATGGGATGGGAACATCTGAGGCCAGGTCGCTTGGCAGAAAGCTGCTTGAGGAGGTGGGTCTCGGAGACTCTTTGAATAAAAAGCTCAAGAACTTCTCCCTTGGTATGAAGAAGAGGTTTGCACTAGCTGTGTCCATGATCAACAACCCAGATAACTTTATATTTGATGAGGTTCTCAATGGGCTTGACCCCCTTGGTGTGGCGTTCTTCAGAGACTTGGTTAAAAAGTTTAAGAAAGAGAATAGGGCTGTTCTATTCTCGTCGCACATCCTTAAAGAGGTAGAGGACTTAGCAGACAGAGTTGTCTTCATAAACAGGGGGAAGGTGGTGAAAATTATGACGATGGATGAGATAAAGGCTAGTGCGAAACCCGTTCTAGTAATCAAGCTGAGAAACCTCGACAGTAGAGCAGTAGACATAGCCAGAGGCTACAGCGAGAATGTAAGAGTTGAGAAAGACGCTATATACATATACAACCCCAAGACAGAGCCAGCAGACATTGTAGAAGTGCTTGTTAGAAGTGGCTACAAAGTTGAGGAGACCAAAAAGGAGGAGGCGAGCCTAGAGGAGATATTCTTTAAGGTGATAGGTGAATCGAAATGAGAAGTGCCATCATATACGATGTCAAGAGATCTCTCCTCAGACCACTAGTCCTGCTCATGCTAGTACTCTTTGCAGCACTTGGCGTCGCAACAACATACTATGCATACATCTTTCTAGCAGGCTACTATCCAAATGTAGAAGGAGTTGCAGTATATATCAAAACAAGTGAAGGTAATAATACCAGATGTGTTCTGATGGGCGGTATATTCGATAGAAGAGGAGACCCTGTTGAAAGCAGTTTAACACTCATAACTAACAGCTCTAGAATATACAGCTTCAAGAGCACCTCTACATTTATCGTTGAAGACCCGAGCATCTGTAGGCACAACATAGATATGATTGAGATATCAACCAATCTGGTGAAACTCAACATCTCTTGTACCACTATTTCTGCTTTTTCATTATTGCTTATTGCTCCTAGATCTGCTGGCATATACAACTTCACCCACATTGCATCATCTATTTTCGTATGTGGGAAGAGTGACGGCAATATCTACATAGGTTCTACACTACATGTTTTCAAAATGTTTATAAATGATCTGAAATCGTGGAAAGCAAGGCTATATACGTTTACGGTAAACACCTCATCAATGAGCGTAGAATTGACAAAGCCCATAGTGCTAAACTATACATTCTCCTCAATATTTTTCTCTTCCACTCAGATTAACCAATCTCAAGGATCTATAGAGATAAGGCACCCTATAGAGAAATTTGATTTGTCTCTTGACCCGAATAAAGACGCTATCCAGTTCTATTCAGAAGTCGACCATAACTTAAATGTAGCTGGCTTTGACTATAGCTATAAAGTAAATGTGGAGAGATCATATATAGAGTTAGCAATAGGTTCAATAGGTTTGAATCTATTCCTCGAATTCTTCCCAATAGCCGTTATATACATCTCGTATACCCTAGTCGCAAAGCCTAGGAGCACTGGAGCACTCGAGTTTGTGCTGGCTAGACCTATGACGAGATTTGATCTATACCTCTCTAGGTATCTAGCCGGGGCGATCATTATAGTTATTTCCTCCGTTATACTCTCGATAGTTCTTGCCATATTCCAGCCCCTTGTTCTTAGAATTGGGCTGGATCCCTGGGGCTATATGCTACTATACCTAGGCATATTGGCGTCGCTACTAACCTTCCACACATTATGCTACGCCATTGCCTCCACAACTAGATCTGGTCTCTACCTAGCCATATCAATCACTTTATACATTTTATTCGCAATGCTATGGAGTTTAGCCACCATAGCTATAGCATTCATGCTTGGGATAAGTATTATGAGCACAAGCTACCAAGAACTGTCATACAAACTATCATATTTGAATCCTCTACAATTCGTCAATATAGCTAGGTACTATATACTCCTATCCTACGGAGCTGTAAATGAGATATCCGCTCTCAACTCTGTACTTGCAATAGCGGTTCCACTGCTGTGGAACATAGGATTGTTTAGCTTGGGGTTCTGGAGGTTCAGGAAAATCAATTTGTCAAGCTGATAAAACTATACCTGCTTTTTCAGCAAAACAATGTTAGGAAACGCTATTTTGTCTCCATAGATATGCTTTTAACTCTTGTCCATTCACAGCACACAGATACTGAAGCCAAGAGTTTGGTGATCGAGATGATTATGGGGGTTGTTTTCGATCTCGATGGGACTCTTGTCGACAGTGTTGAGGTGCATGTTTATGCGTGGAAAGAGGCTTGCAAGGCTCTTGGCATAGTCAAGGGCGCTGAGGATGAGGAGAAATTTGTAGAGTTTGTTAGAGGTCTTGTTGGCTTGGCTCCAATCGACATAGCATACAACATAACCAAGGACATGCAAATGGCCCAGAGACTTGCCGAGGTTAAGCAGAGAATATACCTATCAAAGATCGGTGAGGTCAAAATCTTTCCAGGTGTTGACAAGGCTCTCGAGAACCTGAAGAAAATGGGTCTGAGAATAGCCATAGCATCGTCTGTCCCAAGAAAAGTGATAGAGAGTGTTATCAAAGCAAACAATATAGCTAGGTATATAGATGCCTATGTTGGAAGCGACGAGGTTTCGAAGAGAAAGCCAGATCCAGAGATGTTCCTCAAAGCATTGGAGAGAATAGGCGTTGAGCCAACAAATGCTGTTATAGTTGGGGACACAGAATACGATATAGCACCAGCCAATAGAATAGGGGCTGTATCCATATTGATATGCTGGAGAAGGTGCCTAGAAACAAAAGCAAGCCCAAGATTCATAGCCAAAAACATAGATGACGTGGTAAACATCATCCAGAACCTGGTGAAGCAAAAACCATCTGCTTAGACGTATATCCATCAATACAACTATAGCGCTTAGAACAATGGGTATTGCCAGTATATTTTGGGTTCACCAACTCTATGCTAAAGCTCGGAAAAGAGGAGCTGACAAAAATTAATCATCAACCTCCTCGCATAGCTCTTACAAATAAAAACAAGGCCAAGTAGATAGATAAAACGAGGACTTGTAAATGCTCTACCCCTCAACAGGTTAGAAAATTGGGGCTTAAGGCTTCTGAAAAAGCTAAAAAGTGATGCAAGTATAGGTTATGTAGACAGGTTTCGAGAAAATGTATTAAAATCTATTGCTACATGCAAATAACAGGATGAAACACCTTGGACCCATGCCAGATTGTGAAAAGAAAGCTCTATTGTAGCTATAGGCTGGAGCACCTAGTAGCAAAACTTCTACTGACCTATGCCGAAAAACTTAAAGACTCTCCTAAGGAGCGTGAGGCTAGGGCTATACTAGCTGCCATAGCTATTGAAAGTAGCAAGCATGCAGAGCTTATAGACATGATAGCAAGGCTCTACAACCTCTACGAAGAAATCGATGACTGTTCCCAAGTCATTGGCATGCCGTGGTTAGTTCTCCAAGAACTCTTTGAAGAGGTTTCTAGTGGTAGGCACATAGATTTGAAGAAGTTTATAGAGAAGCAGATATGGCTTGAGAATGCCGTGGGCGAAGAAACATACCATAAACTCTTGCTACCTCTCCTAAGTCTAAAAGAGGAACTGCGTAATTGTGCTGATCCCAGCACCCTCTCTTCGATTGAGCTGCTATTCAAGAAAATTGCTCTCGACGAGAAATGGCATGAAGAAATGCTTAAAAAAATTGATGGAGCTATAGCAACATCAATATAGTTGCACGCCATAAAAATTCGGTATGGATCCATAGTTAGAGCACAACCAACGAATCAATTAGTATGTATGGGTTTAGCACTAAGAAATGCCCTAGTCTATAGTCCCTCCCCAAGCTATTCTACACGTCAAATACCTCACAATAAACCTGTTAACCACTATGTTGCAAATTATGTAAAATGTAATCAAAGCTTTGAAAACATTGCTTTCCGTTAACTGCCCTACGATAATCCACGAGGTGTCTATGGTGTTTGTGATGCAATCCGTTTTAAGTCTATATAAAGCTCTGTATAAAGGAAAGAAAAATCCCTAGCCACTATGAATCAACCAATGGTTTCCAGTGCTCTATTCTGCGTTTGAATAATGGAAAAGGTTTTACAATAGAAATTTTTATAATAGAATACTTTATCTACATATGGTTTTGGTGGATGTAATGTATAGAGCTATTCCAATAGTCAATAATGTATACTGGGTTGGTGCAAGAGATATCAGTAGAAGACTTTTCGATTCTCTCATACCACTTCCCAGGGGCACTTCCTACAACTCTTATCTTGTTGTGGGCACAGAAAAGATAGTCTTGATAGATACTGTGAATCCCGGATTTGAAAACGAGTTAGTGGAAAGGATCTCATCAGTTGTTGAACCATCTAAACTAGACTATGTTGTTATGAACCATGCTGAGCCAGATCATGCTGGTGTCATACCCTACATACTTAACCTCTCACCCAAGGCAAAACTCATAACAACAGCTATTGGGGCCAAAATGGCTAGGATATTCTATGGCGTAGCAGATGAAAGGATAATTATTGTTAGGGATGACGAAACCATTGATTTAGGTGGGAAGTCTCTTAGATTTATAGAGGCTCCGATGCTCCACTGGCCAGAAACTATGTTTACATATCTGGTTGAAGATGGGGTGCTATTTCCATGCGATTTCTTTGGAGCTCATGTAGCACAAGGTCTGTGGGATGATGAGGTAGAGGATTTGATTTACCATGCCCAGAGATACTTTGGCGAGATAATGATGCCCTTCAAAAATAATGCGCTGAATGCACTAAAGAAAATAGCTGATCTAGATATAAAGATTATAGCGCCTTCCCACGGACCTATCTACAGAAACCCGAGAAAAATCATTGAAAACTACTATAGGTGGGCAAGAGGCGAGACTAGAGAGAAGGCAACGATACTCTATGTGTCAATGTGGCACTACACAGAGAAAATCGTTAAAATGTTTGCCGATGAGCTTAAATCTAATGAGATAGAGGTTGTTTTACACGATCTTGCTGTGGCAGATGTTGGTGATGTTGCAAAAGATCTTGTCGATTCTCGAGCAATTGTGGTAGCAACACCAACAGTAGTATTAAATGCACATCCATTAACAGTCCAAGCAGCATATCTGACCAAGCTACTAAAGCCTCCAACAAAGTACCTAGCAATAATAACTTTGTATGCCTGGGGTACTGCAGCTGATAGACAACTAGAAGAAATGTTGAGTGATCTTAAAGCAGAGCTTGTTGGGGTAGTTAAAATCAATGTAACGCCGTCTAAAGAGGATGTAGAGAATTTACGGAGTCTAGCAAAAGAGCTTTCAAAGAAGATTAGAGATGTAGCTTCAAAATAGCTTTGCTTGATATATTATAAGAACATTTTTTGCTCTTATGCAATAGTGTTTGAGGAGCTGTTGTAGGAGTAGATTTGTAATTGTTATAGTAGCTAACTTCATAGATACAGAATAAGCTATATAGATCTTGGTTACCTAGGTAGCAAGTATTATGTGTAAAGGTGAAAACTTTTATCCTGTTTAACAACTATATTTATTGAGAAGGTTGTGGGGCGCTTTGAATATCGTCGATGAAAATGAATTCAATAGATGGATGAGAAGCGCTGTACTTACTCTTGAGTCTGCTAGGAGGGATAAAGTTAATGGAGATTATAATTGGTCTTGTTTCAAAGCTCACCAAGCAGCTGAGAAAGCCCTTAAAGCTCTTTTGTGGGGTCTTGGCAATCCTAAGACTGGACATTCACTAATTGAGCTTGGAAATGCTTTAAAGAATATGAATATAGAGATCCCCCTAAATATCTATGAGGCACTGGCTAGATTAAGCAAATTCTACATACCTACAAGATATCCTGATGCTTGGAGCGAGGGGGTGCCAGAAGAATATTATACTGACAATGAGGCTGAGGAAGCAGTAAGACTTGCCGAAAGCGTCATTGAGTGGGTGAGAGATGTTTGGAGAAGGTTATTGAGGAGAGAATAAGAAGAGCTAACCAGGCTTTGAGGAAAGCAAGAGAATTTGCTGAATGTGTTAAGAGAATATTTCACAGTATCGACCTGGTCATCCTATTTGGATCATATGCTAGAGGGGATTTTAACGAATGGAGCGATATAGATGTTCTGGTAGTTGTTGGGGATGAGCTGCCTAAGAAACCAACAGAGAGAATAGATCTTGTAGTGCCATGCATAACAGCTGTGGGTGCCCCAATAGAGCCGCTGATAATTACTAGAGAAG